>DASRRN010000021.1:0-4367 GCA_035695685.1 Acidobacteriaceae bacterium
CATCAAGGTAATCTGGGTGTCCTCGGGAGGGGGTGGTTCCCCGTATTGTGCCGCCTGCGCTTCCAGCTTGCTGTGCTCTTCGGGAGTATGCCGTTCGAATTGATGCTCGACCACCAGGATGCGGCCATCCGGAGACACTTCCGTCTGCAGCACGGGCGTGGCGACGTCAATGTAGGGCCGCAGTTTCAATGAGGCGTCGGTAAGTGAGTAGGTATTCCGCTGGCGCACCAGAAACCTGCCGTCAGTCAGTGGCCACAGATACCTCGAGCGGTCATGCATTCGCCACTCTGCCGAGGCGAGGACAGCGCCGTCCGGGAGGGCGAGGGTTAGGGCCTGAATTATCTGATCGTTGTCGAACCGCCCGGGATTCTTCTCGCGTCGCATCAACCGCGGCTGATGGAAGGTGAACAACAAGTGATGGGCGTCGATGAAGTCGAGTGAACTGAACGCCTTTCCAGACAACATGTAAAGCTGGCCGGGCGGCCGGTATCCCAACGGTCCCACGAGAATGCGTTCCTCGGGGTCGGGGGCAGCCGGCTCTTTGCTGTGCGAGGAACCCGAGAGCGGGACCGCGGCCAGCCAAAACACCAGCGCGATCACGGCGTGCGGGAAAAGGCGTTTCGGCATTTCTGGTGTCCAGGCGGCGATCACTTACACGCTTGCTTCGAGTGTAGAAGATATTCGGCAAGGTGCCTTAAAAGCAGGTTTCACCATACTGCGGCCTGCTAAGAGAAACTCACAGATCCATGGCGTATTGGGCTCCGGCTAAGGCGGAGGCGCGGGGACGGGGTTCGCTGGCCAAGTCCATCACCAGGCGTTCCAGTACCAACCGCTTATCCGGCGGAGAAGACCTCAACTCCAGGTCAGCGTGGGCAATAAGACGAAGCTTTTGAGTGAGTTCTCGCCGCGAGCTATAACGCCGGGCCTGACGAATGAGGTCCTCGGCGGCGAAAGGAGGCATGCGGAAGCCTTGCCATAGCGCCTGCCAGATGGCGCGCGAATCACGCACATTTTTCTCCAGGATGACGACCATCTGGCGAAAGGTCCGCGCGAGCATATAGAGGTGCCCGATGGCTGAGTCCTCACCGCCATCAGAGGCATTGAGGAGACCATGCAGCAGGGCCAGGGCCCGCGGTTTGTCGCGGGCGGAAATGGCGTCCGTGAGCTCGTACAAGGAACGCTGCTTGGCCGCCAGAACCATGGTCTCGACATCGCCCAGAGTGATGCGCCGGCGCTCAGATGCGTAGAGCAGGAGCTTCTCCAGCTCACTGGCAATGAGCATCATATCCGCGCCCAACGCATCGGCGAGCTCTTTTGCCGCGTCGGCATCGAATTTCATCTCCCGGCTTTCCGCGGTAGCCAGCAGCCAGCGCACGGCATCCGCCTCGTCCACCCGGGCCAACTCCACTACGCCGCAATCGTCGCCCAGCGTCTCCCGGATCCGCTCATAGCGGTCTTTATCCTGCAGGTCCATCCGCCTCAGATCGGCGGGGATTCGCAAGTGGTCGGCAACGAAGATCAGCACCGCCTGGGGATTGGGGGAGCGGAAGTAGTCTTTCAGCGCTGCGAATTCCTCCTTCTTCGCTCCGCGGGCATAGAGGTTCTTCACGTTTCTGACGAAGATGACCTGAAACGGCGCCATGAGCGAGGGCGTGCGGGCGAGGTCGAGCACGTGGAAGATGCTGGTCTCGGCCAGATCGAGGTCACTCAACGAAAACTCGCGCAGGGTTGGGTCGATCAGGGAATCAACGATGGCGCGGCGGCAGCGCTCGTAAAGGAAGATTTCATCCCCGGCGAGAACATATCCGAGCCGCAGCGGGGCTCTCGATGCCGCGGCCGCTTTCACCTCGGCGACGAAGCGATCTGATGAGGAGAAGCTGCGGAGCTTGCTTGCTTCGTCGGTAGGCATTTAGAAGGATTCCAGAATATCGCTCACCAGGGCTTGGGCAAAGTCCCGCGAGAGCCGTTGCACGGCGGGTGAATCTTCTTCGATAAAGCTGTTCACATCGGCAGTGGTCTCGAACTGCTCATGAAAAACGTAGTTGTTGTGCTGGTAGAGAACGCGCTGATCACGGTCGGTCACCACAACGTTCACGTTGATGGTGATCAGAAAGCTGGAGGTGACACTGGTCGTCTGCCCCGCCTGGCCAGAGGTAGTCTCAGTCCGGTAGGTCAGCGGTTGCACCGATTGGGAGAGGATGGTGCCCTTGACGGTGGCGTCGGCGCCATCGCCTGACTCGGACTCGACGTTGAGACGAGTGCGATCCGTAAACTCGCGCACCACTGCCTGGGTCATTGGAACCTCGGTGTGGTAGTACTGCGTCTTGTTTTTGAAGATGGGTACGGCGAGCGTATGAACTGTATCCGGCATGTGAGCGGCAGACCCGAGAGTGTGATATCCGCAACCGGTGACGGCCGGCAGAGCCAATGCAACCAGCAGAACAATAGGACCGCGCATGCTGTGCCTATTGTCGCATTAGGCGGTGAGAGTATCTGTGCCATAGGGAGCGCCCGCGGGGCGTGACAGAGGTGCCGCACCTACGGCGCTCCGGATCATCGCGGGTGGGTAGCCCCAGGCCTTCCGGCCTGGGCTGACGTTTGGACGGCCGGCCCTCCGGGCCTCGACGACGGGGTAGATTCGACAGCTTCAAAGGGTCAGGTCCGCGGTATCCCCACGCGTTTTGGGTCGATTCAGTAAAAGCGAGCGTAGGGCTGCGCCCTTCTTTTTCGGCCCACGTACGCTGTTGCGAATGTGGGGCACCCGTCCAGCTCCGTCCAGTTCCGTCCGGTTTCCTCCGGACTTGGCTAACGAACGAATGCCCCATTTCCGAAGAAATGGGGCATTTGGGTTGATGAGTTTGAGTGCGGTCTAGGCCGGTGACGGCTGGCTTTCGCCGCCGAAACCAGGGGCACGTCCGGGTTCGGGCTTGATTACGTGCTGCACGTCACCGCCGGTGTTCCCGGGCGGCGGACCGAGCGGCGGCAGCGGAGGCAATTCCTCGCCCGCGATGATCATGCGAATATCATTCGCGTCCAGGGTCTCACGATCGAGCAGGGCCTGCGCCATGCGGTGCATGGTGTCTTTGTGGTCGCCCAGGATGGAGTAGGCGGATTTGTAAGCCTCATCCACCAGGCTGCGCACTTCGGCATCGATCTGGCGCGCTGTCTCCTCGGAGAAATCGCGATGTTGCGCAATCTCGCGGCCGAGGAAAATCTGCTCTTCCTTCTTGCCGAAAGTCAGCGGTCCCATGCGACTCATGCCGTACTCGCAAACCATCTTACGGGCCAAATCGGTTGCCCGTTCAATGTCATTGCCCGCACCGGTGGTCTTGCGGTTCATAAAGATCTCCTCGGCACAGCGGCCGCCCATCAGAATGGCCAGCTGGGTTTCGAGGTAATCCTTGGTGACGGTGTGTTTGTCTTCCTCAGGCAACTGCATGGTCACGCCTAAAGCCATTCCCCTGGGAATGATGGTGACTTTGTGCAGGGGATCTGCATGATCGCGCATGGCCGCCACCAGAACGTGGCCGGCCTCGTGGTAGGCGGTATCCCGCTTGTCATCCTCAGAGAGGAGCATGGACTTGCGCTCCGCTCCCATCATGACCTTGTCCTTGGCCAGTTCAAAGTCGAACTGGTGGACCGCTTTCCGGTTGGCGCGCGCAGCATTGAGTGCCGCCTCATTCACCATGTTGGCCAGATCGGCGCCGGAAAATCCGGGGGTGCCGCGGGCCAGGATCCGGAGATCGACATCTTCGGCCAAAGGAACCTTCTTGGCATGAACGCGGAGCACTTCCTCGCGTCCGCGCACGTCAGGACGACCTACTACCACCCGGCGGTCGAAGCGGCCGGGGCGGAGTAGCGCAGGATCGAGCACATCAGGACGATTGGTAGCGGCGATCAGAATCACGCCGTCGTTGGATTCAAAGCCATCCATCTCGACCAGCAACTGATTGAGCGTCTGCTCCCGCTCATCGTGACCGCCGCCAAGACCGGCGCCGCGGTGACGTCCGACGGCATCGATTTCGTCGATGAAAATGATGCAGGGGGCGTTTTTCTTTCCCTGCTCAAACAGGTCCCGCACCCGGCTGGCGCCGACGCCGACAAACATCTCGACAAAATCGGAACCGGAAATGGAGAAGAAGGGCACATTGGCCTCACCGGCAACTGCGCGGGCCAACAGCGTCTTACCGGTGCCTGGGGGTCCAACCAACAAGACGCCCTTGGGAATGCGTCCGCCCAGCTTCTGGAATTTCTGGGCTTCGCGCAGGAACTCGATAATCTCCTTCAGCTCTTCCTTGGCCTCGTCCACGCCGGCCACGTCTTTGAAAGTGATCTTTTTCTGCTGCATGGAGAGCAGCCGGGCACGG
>DASRRN010000022.1:0-18486 GCA_035695685.1 Acidobacteriaceae bacterium
TATTTCGACCTGCGGACGGGCGCAGCGCAATATGAGCTGTTGCTCAACGGAAAGGCCCTGGCGCATTGGACGGCAAATGCGATGCTCCCACCGGCAGCGGTCGATGCACATCTTGATGGCAGCACCAGCACGCTTTTCACCGTGCCTGACGTTGAGCTGAAGCCGAGCGATACGCTGACTCTTCGCGGAACGCCGAACCAGGGCGAACCGGCGCCGGTCGATTACATTGAGGTCGACAGTAGATAGAGGTGGATGAGAGCTGCTTAGTTCTTAACCCCAATGTGCCGGAAAAACGCGAAGGGTGCCCCAGGTCTCGCATTTGAGACCTGGGATCCCTAAACCAATCTCTCATAGACACCCGTGACATAACCACAGGGTAGCGGATTCCTTCTACGATACGTTTGCAGGGCAGACAAAGGGAAGGGGCGGGTTTCCCGTTGGGGATCGGTTGCACGGATCCCAGGTCAAACGCGAGACCCGGGGCACCCTTCGGTTTCACCCTTCAATTGTTGTTGCCGGGGAGCGCCAGCTTTGTCAAGCCTCTCCTATCTGGAATCAACGCGACTTGTCGGGCATTCCTCCAGCTGAGGGAAATGGACGTTCCCGAAAAGGGCTCCACTCTTGTAGGGATTCGCTCGGATCTTGGCTTCTACTCTATGAGGTGCCTGGCGTGGCTCAGGCCACCTACTGCAGCAGACTCGCATACTCCGCCTTCGCGTGCTGGTAGACCGGGATGCTCGCATCGGCGCCCTTCCAGAGCGTCAGGAAATCCTTGTACGCAGCCAGCGCCCGCACTCGCGCTGCATCGGCATCCGCGCCGCTCGCGCTCTTCGCTTCCTGCGCATCAGCCCGCGCCACGCCCAGCTTAGCCAGCCCGCCGGTCGCGCAGTTCCACACCATTCCGGAGTGGTCGATGATCTTTTGGAACTCCGCCGCCGCCTGCGATCCCTGACCCTCCGCCAAGTAGGCTTCACCCCGCACGTACGTCGGATACAGGCAAGTCAGGTTGGTGAGGAATGCAAATTGCGCATACTCAACCGGCGGCGTCGCGATCTCCAGATTGCTGATAGCTCCCGCCGTATCCTTATGGTTGAGCGCCATCTGCCCGCGGATCGCCGGCAGCCACAGCGACTGCATTTGCGTATCGCGCGGCGACTTCTGGTTGAGCGTGTCACTCATTTTCTGAGCATCGGCATTGTCGCCGATCATCGCGTCCGCCAGCGCCGCTTCCACCTGCACGCTCTCGCTCGCCGGCGCCAGCTTCAGCCCCGCCGCCGCGTCCTGACGCGCCAGCGCAGTGTTGCCGAAGGCGGCTTCCCGCAACGCCGCATTCTCCCACCAGACCCCGCCGCTTTCCCGGCTATCGGCCTGTATAGCCGATTCAACAGCTTGCCGGGTCAGGTCCTGCGCCTGCTCGTCGTGCCCGGAAAAAGCCGCTGTGTCCGCCGCAAGGGTCAAGCCGAAGTTCTGTAACTGGGGATGACTTCCCAGCCAGTGCTCCTGCGTCTCCATAGCGGAACGATCGCCTGTCAGAAAGGCCAGCGCATAAAGGTCGAGGTGGAGAATGAAATCGTCCAGCTTGCGCTCTTGCGCCCCGGCGAGCAACTCTCTTGCCTGGTCGAATTTCTGCAGCGCCATCTCGTAATTGGCTCCGTTCTCCCACCCCCCCACAAAGTCGGGGTTGAGGTCCCGAGCCTGCTTCACCTCCCGCGTCGCATCCTCGTACCGCCCCAGCTCCGCATACACGACCGCTAGATCGTTCGCTGTGCGGAACTCCCGGGGGTAAATCGCCCGTATCTCCTCAAAGGCCTCTGCCGCCTTGTCCAGTTCTCCGGTAACGTTCAGATAATACTGGGCGCTGATAAGCAGGTTCTCCCGCTGGCTCGTATGGTCCCGCAGGTTGAACGCTTTGCTGTAATACTCATTCCCCCGCGCTATCTCCCCGATGCTGAAGTAAGCGGACGCAATGTCCTCATAGCCCGTGGCGAAACCCGGGTCCAACTGGATGGCGCGCTGCAGGTAGGGTATCGATGCTAGGGACCCCTTTTGGGACATTACTCTCTCGCCCAGGCTTAGGGACTGCAATGCCTGGAGTGACGAGGTGGTTGCCTGGGCCAGCGGCACATCAAGCTTCTGCACCGTGCTCACGCTCTCGCCCAGCTCGCTGCGCAGCTTTGCCGCCGCATCGCCCACAGCATCGAGCACTTTCTCTTTCCCGCTGGCCGTCACCTGGTCTTCCGCCAGGGCGTCGCCGTTCTGGCAGTTCACCGCCTTCAGTCCGATCACATATTCGCTGCCAAGGCTGGCGACGGAACCTCCGATATACGCCTTTGCTCCCGCGCGCTCGCACAACTCCCGGGCCACGTCCGTCGTCAGCCTGGCATCCGCCGGCAGGGTCATCAGCTTCAGCGTCGCCTGCACCTGTGCGTCGGACATCACGTTGAGGAACGGGGATTGGTTCAGCGCCACCGTCAGCGCCGTCTTAAGCGTATTGTCGAATACGGTGTCTCCCGTAGCGTTGGCAAAATCAGCAACCACCACTGTGTCTTTATCCGTCAGATGACGCCGGCTCGTCCGCGCAAAGTAGTAGAGGCTTCCTGCAGCCACCACCGCCACAGCAACTGCCGAAGCGGCCAGCAGTTTTCCCCGGCCCTTTTTCCCGCTGGTATTGAGCGGGATCGCCGCTCTCGGAATGCCCGCGCTCGGCGACAATGTCAGGCCGCTGTATCGTCCGGCTTCAGTATCGCGCTTCAGCCGCTGCAGATCAGCCCGCATTTCCGACGCGTGCTGGTAGCGCAGGTTGCGGTCTTTCTCCAAAGCCTTGCGGATGACTGCTTCCAGCTCCGACGGAATTTCCCGGTTCAGTTGGGCAGCAGGCTTCGGCTCCTGGTGGAGAATGGCTCCGCAAATTTCCCCCGAGCTGCCGCCATCAAAGGCCATTTTGCCGGTGGCCATCTCGTACAGCACCGCTCCAAACGAAAACAGATCCGTGCGCGCATCCAGCTCCTGCGCCCGTACCTGCTCCGGAGACATGTACGCCACCGTGCCCAGCATCGCGCCCGGGCTGGTCAGATGCTCCGCAGTCGCTTCTCCGCCGCTGACCGTTACCGCTTCGTCGGTTGCCGACGACTCGAGCTTCGCGAGCCCGAAGTCCAGGATCTTCGCGTGCGCACGTTGTGTGACAAAAATGTTCGCCGGCTTGATGTCCCGGTGCACAATTCCCTGGCGGTGCGCAGCATCCAGCCCGTCGGCGATCTCTACGCCCAGCGTCAGGACCTCATCCGTGCCGAGAGCGTGTTTCTGGATGTGGTGCTTCAGCGTTTCTCCCTCGAGAAACTCCATCACCATGAAGACCCTTCCGTCTTCCTCGCCGATGTCGTAGATGGTGCAGATATTGGGATGGTTCAGCGCAGAGGCCGCTCGCGCCTCGCGGCGAAACCGCTCCAAGGCGTTCTGATCCCTGGCCAGAGTGTCGGGCAAAAACTTCAATGCCACGTACCGGCCCAGGCGGGTATCTTCCGCCTGATACACAACGCCCATGCCGCCGCCGCCCAGCCGGGTCATGATCTTATAGTGAGAGATTTTCGAGTCGATCATCGGATCGGTCGCGGCGTTGCCTGATGATAGGGCCCATTTGCCCTGGGGTCAACGCACAACACGCCGCCAGGACAGACCGACAAATGTGTCGGAAAAACGCGAAGGGTGCCCCAGGTCTCGCGTTTGAGACCTGGGATCCATGCAACCAATGCCTCATAGACACCCGTGACGTAACCACAGGGTAGCGGATTCCTTCTACGCGGGGTAGACAAAGAGAAGGGTGGGGTTTCCCTTTGGCATTGGTTGCACGGATCCCAGGCGCTAGCTTTGTCATGCCTCTCCTATCTCGCCTGAGAGGACGTGGGTTCAACGCGACTTGTTGGGCACTACTCGGGCATGCAGGCGGCTAATCACTGTCTCTGGGACCAAGCCTTCGACCGAGCCACCCAACTCGAAGACGTTCTTGATCAGGCGCGAGCTTACGTAGGAATATTTCTCGTCAGCCATCAGAAAAACTGTTTCGACCTGCGGTGCGAGCCTCCGGTTCATCAGCGCCATTTGTAACTCATACTCGTAATCGCTGATAGCGCGCACGCCGCGGAGAATGGCCTGGGCACGCTGTTCGAGAACAAACTCCACCAGTAGACCATCGAAGGTGGCCACCGAAACGTTGCCAAAAGACTGAACCGCTTCGGTGAGCATCTCGATGCGTTCGGAAACAGAGAAGAGCGGAGCCTTCTCTGAATTTTTCAGGATGGCCACCACCAGGTGATCGAAGATCTTCGCACCGCGCGCAACCAGGTCCAGATGACCGTTGGTCAACGGATCGAAGGTGCCCGGATATATGGCTTTGACTGTGCTCAAGGCTTACTGCCGGCGCACCGGCGCCTTCACAGCTTCCGCGGCCTGGGCCGATCCGTTGAGCGGAACCGCTGGGATCTCCGCCGGCTTCACCCCGGTAAGGCCGAGCTTCTGGCGTAGTTGTCCATCGATGCGAGTGAAAATCTCCGGATGGTCTTTGAGGAAACTGCGAACGTTCTCCCTACCCTGGCCAATTCGCTCGCCCGCATAGCTGTACCAGGCGCCTGACTTCTCCACGATATTCTGGGCCACAGCGAGATCGAGCACATCTCCCTCGCGGGAGATGCCTTCCCCGTACAGGATGTCGAACTCCGCTTCGCGGAAAGGTGCGGCTACTTTGTTCTTTACCACCTTGATCTTGGTGCGCGAGCCAACCACCACATCGCCCTCTTTGACGGCTGCGATGCGGCGAATATCAATGCGCACCGAGGAGTAAAACTTGAGCGCGCGGCCGCCTGTCGTGGTTTCCGGGTTGCCGAACATGACCCCGATCTTTTCCCGAATCTGGTTGATAAAGATGAGTGACGTGCGGGATTTCGAAACCGTGCCGGTAAGCTTGCGCAACGCTTGCGACATGAGGCGTGCCTGCAGGCCCATATGAGAATCGCCCATTTCGCCATCGAGTTCCGCCTTGGGTACCAGCGCGGCGACGGAGTCGACCACCAAAACATCAATGGCGCCAGAACGCACCAGGGCTTCGGTGATCTCGAGCGCCTGCTCGCCGTAGTCAGGCTGAGAGACGAGGAGATTATCGACATCCACGCCCAGCTTTTTGGCATATTGCGGATCGAGCGCGTGTTCCGCATCGACGAAGGCCGCCATACCGCCCAGTTTCTGTGCTTCAGCAATGATCTGCAACGTGATGGTCGTTTTGCCCGATGATTCAGGGCCGAAAATCTCGATCACGCGACCGCGGGGAACGCCGCCTACGCCGAGGGCTGCGTCGAATGAAATGGATCCGGTAGAGACTACGGAGATGGGCACGATCGCCTCTTTGTTGCCGAGGCGCATGATGGAGCCTTTACCGAACTGTTTCTCAATTTGAGCTAATGCCAGGTCAATGGCGCGGGAACGATCGTCTGCCATGGGGAGGTCTCCAGTGGGAATCTAGTGGATCATAACACCGCAGCGAAGCTATCGCTGCAGGAGGTCGATGGGCTGATTGATGTCAGCGACGCGGAAGTACTGAGCGAGTGCCGGATGTTTACGAGCAACCGCCTGGTACATCTCCCAGGCGACACGGCGGTAAGAGAAGTGGCCGGCAGGCGTAGAGCGCAGTTCAGCGATGTACAGGGCCTCGGCGAAATCCATCTTGAACAGGGCGCGGGTGCGCGTGCCCAAGGGCAGCACATAGCGCGCATGATCCGCAAAGCCGGCTTGGCCAACATTAACGAATGCTTCATGTGCGTGGGTCATGGCGGAGTCGTATGGTCGCAGCAGTCCGGCCTCGGCCAAGCCTTGGGGAACTTCATAACCGTGGGCATTGGTAAACGGCTGCAGGATTTGAATACAGCGACGATGGCGGTGCATGTCGCGGAAGCCCCCGATGTCCATGAGGATGTCAAAGCGCAAGCCCTGACCAGCAGAGAACTCACGCAACAGTTCATCGTGGCGGCTGCGATGGCGAGCGCCAAGGGCGATGATCTCGTTGCGGCGCGCCTCTTCAAGCGATCCGACATGCCGCGCAAGCTGGCGGTACGAATAATGGCTGGCGCCATAAAGCAAGGTCGTGGCCAGGTCGATTTCCAGCGGCTGATCCTCCAGCAAGTCGACTGGGCCGGGCGAAGTTTCGATGGGCGCATTCTTCATCAGATCGGCGGCGGCCTGAGCCAGTTCGCGTCGAGTAGTCAGTAGATAATCGTTGGGCGCGGCGTACTTGACCAGCGTGGGAGCGGTTCTGACCTCACGGGTCAGGAGGGCTTCAGCATCTGCACCGAGGGCAGGATCCAGAGCTGTGATGGCGCGCTGCAGCGCGCTCTGCGCGTCGGCCTGCACATTCCAGGCTGAACCCGACGCGGCTTCCCGCAAGCGTTGGCCCAGTTGACGAACCTCCTCATGAGGATCGGAGAGCAGGCGGGAGATCTGGGTTTCGAGGGTACGGGCGTTCACAATCTGGCCCAGCGAAGTATTGGTGGCCAGCGGCAGCAAATAACGGGAAACGTCGAGAGCACGCGCCTTCAGGGTGCGGTTATAAGCCTCCTCCTTCATCTCGGGCGGGCGCACGGTTTGCTCTTTCAAGTAAGCAAACATGGTCTCGGTGCTGGAGTGATACTCGGTGAAAAGTGCGCCTATGGCCTCGGTGAAGACAACACGGGTGGGGGGACTTGTGGAAAAATCGGGCAAATACCAGCCGCTCTTACGAAAATTCTGATAGCGCGTGGAACGTTCCTGGCCATCCCAGCGTTGTTCGTCGACCAGGATGATGGCCGCGAGCAATGATAAGCGCTCGATGGCGAAGGCGACGTGGGCCAGGTCGGCTATGGAGCGGTGGCCATACTGAAAATAAAACGTGTTGAGAAAATGCTCGGCGCGCTGGCTGGAAATTTCGCGCAGCGATTCCTTCATCGAAAGCGCGGATCGGGAGTACTTCGCCATGGCATAGGCCAGGACTTCAGGATCGGCCCCGTGTACGGCATAGACTTCAGTCTGGTTTCTGGGTTCTTCGGCCGCGACTGGTAGGGCTGGGGTTGCGGTTTCGCCTTGGTCCATGATTGAAGTTCCCATGATTGAAGTTCAGGATAGAGCATTCCTGTGGGGTGTGCGTCCCATAGTACCGCGGCATACCGGGAGTAATGCTCGACGTCTCATCAGGGCAAGACTACGATAAGATTGAGCTTGCAACCGCGGTGCGGATTGAGCCTCTAACGAGTGAGTTCGCTCCTATGGCCGTAAACCGCAATTCGACCCCCAATTCACAGCCTGAAGAGACCTTGTCGGTGGTAAACCACCGGCCGTACGCGTTGCCCAAACGTCCCTGGACAATGATGCAGCGCTGGAACGACCTGCTGTTTGCCCACTGGCCGATCCCGGCCGCGAAGCTCGAATCGTTGCTCCCTTCCGGCCTGCAAGTAGATATATTCGACCAGTCCGCGTGGGTGGGCGTGGTTCCCTTCTGGATGGACCGGGTTCAATTGCGGGGCGTACCGCGCATTCCCGGCGCCAGCCGCTTCCCCGAGTTGAATTTGAGAACCTATGTCCGGGAACGAAATACCAATCGCGCCGGCGTCTATTTCTTTTCGCTCGAAGCCTCCAATCCGCTAGCGGTGGTGTTGGCCAAGGCGGTTTTCCGTCTGCCCTATCATTGGGCCCGCATGTCGATCAAAGTGCGGGCTGAACGCGAATTCACCTACCAGAGTGAGCGCCTTCTGAGCGCGAAGCCAGTCAGGTTCCGCGCCCACTACCGAGGCCTGGGTCAGATACGGGCGATTGACCAAAGCAGACCAGGGACGATCGAGCATTTTCTCACCGAGCGTTATTGTCTATTTACCACCAATCGGGGTGGGCAGTTGTTGCGCGGAGACATTCACCATATGCCGTGGCCGCTCGAAGCCGCGGAAGCGGAAATCGAACTCAATGACCTTCCCGCCACCTACGGCATAGAAATTCCACATTCGGCGCCGTTGTTACATTATTCGCGGGAGTTGGTGGTGTATTTGTGGTCTCTGGACAAAGTTTGGGGGAAGCTGCCGGTTCTTGAGGCTGCCGGGGTGCGTACGGCGGAAATCGTTTAGGCGCCACCGGGATTTGATGGTGGTTCTGTAAAAGCGATTGTGGGGGCTACTCCCCTTCGTCTTCGCCCCACGTACGCTGCTGCGAACGTGGGGCGCCCGTCCGATTCCCTCCGAGTTTTCAAAATCCACCGAAAAACTGCAGAACAAGTGCTGTGGAATCCCACATCTCCCGAAAGACGAGTCGAGATGTGGGGCACCCGGGGTTTTGTCGACGGAGGGAAACTGGTAACCTCACACTTTCGCAGGAGAGAGTGAGAGCATGGAAAACCTCGAAGGCAAGACAGCATTTATTTCCGGCGCATCCCAGGGAATCGGGCGGGCCTGTGCGGTGGCGCTGGCAAAAATGGGAGCCCGGGTTGCATTAGGGGCACGGAATGAGGCCAAGCTGGAAGCAGTGGCTGAAGAAATTGTCAGCAGCGGCGGTCAGGCCAAGTCCTTCGTTATGGACGTGTCCGACGAAACCTCGATTCAGGCCGCCTCGAAGGCCGCCATCGCTCATTTCGGCAGAGTGGACATACTGGTCAATAATGCAGGAATCACCAGGGACAACTTGCTGCTGCGGATGAAACGCACGGATTGGGATGCGGTGATGGCCACCAACCTGACCGGGACTTTCCTTTTGACCCAGGCGTTGTTGAATCCCATGTTGCGCGCGCGCTGGGGCAGAATTATTAACGTCAGCAGCGTGGTCGGACGCGTCGGCCAGGCCGGACAGGCAAATTACGCGGCCAGCAAAGCCGGGCTGATCGGATTCACCCGTTCGATGGCCCGTGAGCTGGCCTCGCGCTCAGTCACTGTCAATGCAGTCGCGCCAGGCTATGTTGAAACCGCAATGACGGCGGTGCTGGACGCAAAACAGCGTGAGGCAATGCTGAGCCATATCCCGCTGGGCCGTCCGGGCAGCGAACAGGAAGTGGCTCACGCAGTGGCTTTTCTGGCCTCGCCGCAGGCCGGTTACATCACCGGGCACGTGCTGGATGTAAACGGCGGCCTTTTCATGAACTAAAGTTAACGTTGATGAACCATTGCAGATACATAGTCCCAATCCCGGAAAAATATGAATCGGCGACTGAAGAAAATTCTTGCTAGTCGTGACTTCGGCGTGTTAACTATGCTGCCAACACCTAATTAGGCAGTACCTCTTACTTGCGGCGGTATCAAGCTTGTCTTTGAGATTCATTAGGGTGAACGCGTGAACGAAGGTCTCAGTTTATGAAGATAGGAATTACCATCCGGGGATACCGGTTGCAGAAGGGTCTCTCACAGGGAGATATCGAGAAGCGCACTGGCTTGCTGCGCTGTTACTTGTCGAGAGTTGAGAACGGGCATACCGTCCCGTCTCTTGACACTCTGGCTAAGATTGCGCAGGCCCTGGATATCCCGCTGGCCCAATTCTTCGCTGAAGACTCGCTGGGCCGGGAGATGAACACCCAGAAGCTGACCGATGATGAATTGCGGTTCTTAACCCAAATACGACGCTACGCGACCAACCTGAACGACAGCGATCGCAAGCTACTATTGGCGATGGTCAAGAAATTCGCCGCGACCGCGGTGCGCTAACGGCTCTACAGGCCGCGGAAAAACTCGGTTCTAGGGTAAGCCGGGATTTATCACCGGCGCTGGAGTTTCATTTTCAAACCAGGGCGGCAGGCAGCGGACCCTAGGCACCATAGTTTGTGACAGGCTACAGTATGGCCCGTGCCAGCCCCGGACTTCAGTCCGGGGAAGCGGGTTTTCAAACCCGCGAGAACGCTTTATCTTGCAACTACCGGGCTTTAGCCCTGGTGAAAATGCCCCAAGCTCCCCAATCAACCCGTACGTTCTTCGTGACCTCGACGACCGTCGGACGCCGCGCGCTTCTGCAATCCGATCGCATGGCTCAGCTTCTAGTGGCCCCCGGACTAAAAGTCCGGGGTTGGCGGAGAATCGTCGAAAGAGCGGTTTCTGCTACATGAATTTGTAGTCATGCCCAATCACTTCCATCTGCTGCTGAACTCTGCAGCGGAAATCCACATTTACATTTGGGAGAATCCGGTCAAATCGGGCTTGAGCGAGAGACCGGAGCTGTTTGCGTGATCATCAGCGTCTCTGGGCATGGAATTGGACGCCCCGCCACCAGGGCTAAAGCCCTGAATCTCTATACCGGACCGTTCACGCGGGTTTGAAAACCCGTTTCCCCGGACTAAAGTCCGGGGCTGGCACCGCTTAGGCGTTCGTTGATCCAAATACGGCAAAAATGTCTTCCGCCGGTCAATTCGCAACTCCGAAAAATGAGAAACTCCAGGGACGGGGATTTATCCCCGGCGCAAACGCAATCTAATCATCGTGGGCTTTAGCGCCTGGGGCATGCTCCCTGCTCGCTCCGACTTTTTCCGCAGCCTGTCTACCGCGGTCGGGCTACCCCGTATGCGAACGCTAGGAGTAGCACGGTCATAACCCCATAGGCCGCCCACGAGCGAAAGACAAATTCGCTCTTGGCCGCTCCGATCCTGGGCACCAACGGTACCCCCAGGGCCAGGCCGCATAGAAACCCTCCCAAGTGGGCCATATTGTCGATCCGAATGCTGGTCGGGATAAACATCGTAGTGCCACCGATCACGAAATTCAAAAGGGCAAAGTAAATCACGCTCCTGCGCAGGCGGTGAATTTCCCCGCTCGGTACGGGCAGCAATTTCGCCTTAAGGAGCAAAATGAGGACGCCCGCAAGCCCGAAGACCGCGCCCGATGCCCCGGCGCCCACCATATCTAAGTTGGCTGAGTTGACGACAGTACTGAGCAGGTTTCCCGCGACTCCCGTAAGCACATAAACGGCCAACAATCCGGCGGGGCCGAGAAGTGGCTCGCCCAATAGCCCCAGATTCCATAGGCACCACATGTTAGTAGCCAGGTGCAGGAAGCCGATGTGGACAAAGGCTGCGGTTAGCAGACGCCACCATTCGCCTTCCACCAGGACTTTCTGGACAGAATTGGCCCCAAACTGAATTAGCTGATCTTGGTTAGGATGATTCGGCGAGACGCCATGGATCACCATGGCGACGTATACCGCACAGTTGATGCCCACCAGGATGTAGGTGGCGGGAGCGGAAGCCCAGCGGGTTCCTCCTGCTCTTCTCGACGGGCTCGGCCGAAGAGGCCCGGGATCCCCGTCATAGCCAGCCATTCTTCCTCCCGGGTAGGAGCCGGGATTGGCTCGGCTCTCCGGCGGCAGAATCTCGGCTGAGCTTTGCGACGGTCTGCTTCCGGACCAGTTTGATGACATAAAGCTAAGCTATCCTGAGCGGGGGGCCCTGACAAATGAGCGATCCTTTGGTCCGCTCCAGGCGCCAGCTTCATCTCATTATCAACGGAGCAGAATGGGGCATTTACAAATCGCGACGAGGGGCAGGTCTTGAGTGGAATATAAGCAGGTTAAGCGGGCTCTTTTGAGTGTTACGGACAAGACTGGCCTGGTAGATTTCGCCCGCCAACTAGGGGGCATGCACGTGGAACTGATTTCCACTGGTGGTACAGCGCGTACCTTGCGCGAAGCGGGGCTTACCGTACGCGACGTTTCTGACCTGACGGGTTTTCCAGAGATGCTGGACGGGAGGGTGAAAACCTTACATCCGAAGGTCCATGGGGGGATTCTCCATCTGCGGGACAGCATCGAACACCTCGCCGCGGTGGCTGAGCATGAGATCGAGGCTATCGACATGGTGGTGGTGAACCTCTATGCCTTCGAGGAAACAGCGCGCAAGCGTGGTGTCTCCTTCGGAGAGCTGGTGGAAAACATCGACATCGGCGGTCCGTCCATGGTGCGTTCAGCTGCCAAGAATTTTGAAGACGTTGCGGTGGTCACGGCCATCGCAGACTACGAGGCACTGGCGGCCGAGATGCTGGCCCACCAGGGAGCGCTTTCTTTCGAGACGCGGTGGAGACTGGCCCGCCAGGCGTTCACGGTTACGGCAAAGTACGACTCAGCCATCGCCATGACCTTTAACAAGATTGCGGCGGAACGACAAAGTGAGCCCGCAGCCGGCAGCAGCCAATTCCCACCCACGTTGCTGATTGCCTACTCCAAGACGGCAGACCTGCGATACGGCGAAAACCCTCACCAGGCTGCGGCGCTCTATGGGGACGGCACAGGCGATGGTGTGGCCGGTGGTCAACAACTTCAGGGCAAAGAACTTAGCTATAACAACCTGGTGGATTTGGACGCCGCCTGGGAGCTGGTGCAGGAATTTGATCGGCCGGCAGTGGCGATTATCAAGCACAGTAACCCTAGCGGGGTGGCGATCGCTCCCTCAGTGGTGGAGGCCTATCTGAAGGCGTTGGCAACCGATCCGTTGTCCGCGTTTGGCAGCGTGATTGGTGTCAATCGCGAAGTGGACGATGCGTTGGCGGAGGAATTGGCGAAGCTCTTTGTCGAGGCTATCGCGGCCCCATCCTTCAGCGAAGGTGCGAGGGCAAAGTTTAGTGCCAAGAAGAATCTGCGGCTGTTGGTAGTCAAGCATGCCGCTCCGGGCAAGGTGGTTAAGCAGATTTCCGGCGGCCTTTTGCTGCAAGATGAGGATCTCGAGGACGCCGGAGGGTCCGAGTTCAAGGTGGTGACGGCTCGCCAACCTACGGCGGAAGAAATGGAAGCGCTTCGTTTTGCCTGGCGAGTGGCGAAGCACGTTAAGTCGAACGCCATAGTGTATGCCCGTGACGGCCAGACGATCGGCGTGGGTGCGGGGCAGATGAGCCGTGTGGATGCGGCAAAATTCGGCGCGATGAAAGCGGTCTTGCCCCTGGTGAACAGTGTGGCTGCCTCCGACGCTTTCTTTCCTTTCCCCGATGGTCTAGAAGCAGTGGCAACGGCAGGCGCTACTGCGGTGATTCAACCGGGCGGCTCGGTGCGCGATCAGGAAGTGATTGATGCAGCCAACAAACTAGGATTGGCCATGGTCTTTACGGGGGTGCGACACTTCCTGCACTAGCCAGGGTCTAACGGGACAGGCGTGAAATGTGCTCAGGGACAGGCTGCGGAAAGTCTCTGCGTGGACGGAGTCGTTTCCTCAGTGGCTTCTAAAGCCACATTCATTCCCAAGTGATTATGGACGGGCTAAAGAGGGTGTGTGAGAACCGGGATTTACGAATTTAGTCCCGAAGGGACGGCTGAAAATGGGCCGCGACACAATCCTCCTTCAGTCGTCCCTGCGGGACTCAATCATGTTTCATGATGTACCCAGGACTAGCGTCCTGGGCTAAGTCCAGCCGTCCCTTCGGGACTAAATTCGTAAATCCCGAGTTCTCACACACCGTCTAAAGCCCCTCCCCTGCAGAGAAAGAGCTGTGGCCTTTGTACCGTGAGGTGCTCCGCAGCTTGTGTAGCCGCGACCTTGGTTGCTTTTTCATGTGGAAAAGGTGTTTTGGTGCCCGATCTGCCACGTCTTTCTGGAAGAGAAATGGTCTAAACTGGTAGACGGTGAACTAGCCCAACCCTTGCCGCCAGCACTTTAGGAGGAGGACGAAAGTAACGGCCGGTTTTTTAGCCCTTAAACAAAATGGGGAGTGCCGGGACTTTTGGGAGGGCGTTACAATTCGCCTTAGGACCAGATGGTGCGCTGGTGCGAGACTGCACGGCGCATATAACAAAAAAATGCGGGTTCCTCTGCACCGCGTTTGGACCGCCGGCGTCAGTTCAATGACAGAGCTCAGGCACAGGAACTCCCATCGATGACCATCAAGGTTAAGCCTCAAATCTCCCGCAGGATTCGCGAAACAGCCCTCTTCGCTTGTGCAGCAATCGTTATCCCAGGCTCTGGGCTGGCTTCCCCTCCCCAGAGCGCGTCGCCACAGCAGCCGGTTGCGCCACCGAGCACGCCCGCCAAGCCCTCTCCTACCGACCCGGCGACGGCGACTCAAAAACCAGACCGGTCCTCGGCCTACTACCATTTCGGCCTGGCACACATGTATGAAGATATGGCCACCAACTATGGCCGGCCAGAGTACGCCACGCGGGCCATCGAAGAATACAAGTTGGCGCTGGCCGCCGACCCCAACTCAAAATATCTGAACAACGGCCTGGCCGAACTGTACCTGCGAACCGGGCGGGTACGCGACGCGGTGCTGGCAGCCCAGGAAATTCTCAAGACCGAGCCCAACAACCTGGAAGCTCACAAACTGCTGGGCCGTGTCTACCTACAGTCACTGGGCAACGTTCAGAATGGCGGACCTTCGGAGAAGGTGTTGCAGCTGGCCATCGCGGAATACACCAAAATAGTGCAGCTACAAAGCAACGATATCGAGAGCCGGTTACTGCTGGGACAGCTGTATACGCTGGCCCACGACACACCGCATGCAGAAGAACAATTTAAGGCGGCGCAGCACATCGATCCGAACTCGGAGGATGTGGTGTTGAACCTGGCGCGGTTGTACAGCGACTCGGGCGATATGACGCACGCGATCGCGGTGCTGAGCGCAGTGCCTGAGGATGACCGCACGGCCAAAATGGATTACGCGCTGGGCATGAGCTACGACCAGCTTAAACAGAACAAGAACGCCATCGATGCCTACGGCAAGGCGTTCGACATGGAACCGGACAACCTGGATGCGGAACGGGGCCTGGCGCAGGCGCTGTTGAACGATAACCAGCTAAGCCCGGCCCTCAAGCACTTCGAAGCCATCTCGACCGCCGACCCTCAGGACGCGCAAACCTATCTGCGGATTGCGGAGATCGAGCGCAGGCAGGGTCATTACGAGCAGGCGCTTACCACCCTGAAAAAAGCCAAGGCCCTGGCTTCTGACTCGCTGGAAATTGGTTTCAATGAGGCGTTGATCGACGATTCTCTGGGGCACTACGACGAAGCGGCGCAAGCTCTGCAGCTGCTGGTGAAGCAGACTACCCACCCAGACGGCCAATACGCGGATGCGGAGAAGAACAACCGCTCCATCTTCCTCGACCGGCTGGCTAATATCTACCGCGAGCAAAACAAGACAGACCAGGCGGTTCAAACCTATCAGCTGATGGTCGCCCTGGGCGGGGAGTACGCTGAGCGCGGGTACCAAGGCCAAGTGGATGCCTATCGCGATGCCAAGCAATACGATAAGGCAACGCAGGTGGCGGAGCAGGCTGCACAGGCCATGCCCAAGGACAAGACGATCCAGTTGATGCTGGCGGGGCAGCTGGCCGACACCAGCAAGGTGGAGGAAGGCCTCAAGCTGGCAAAGGCGCAACTCAAAGGGAACGCCGGCGACCGCGAGGTACACCTGGCGTTGGCGCAGATGTACACCCGGCTACGACGCTGGAAGGAAGCCAGCGACGAGATCGATGCCGCGGATGCCCTTTCCAGCAAGCCTACTGGTAAAGCGGAAGCTCTAGGCGGTTCTGGCCCTGTTCCGGTGAATGCAGACGAGAAAATCTACATCTACTTTCTCCGCGGAGCCTTGGCCGAACGTCAGAAGCACTACGATTCCGCCGAAGAAGAATTCCGCAAGATCCTGGCCATCGATAGCAATAACAGCATGACGCTCAACTACCTCGGCTACATGTTGGGGGATCGTGGGGTCAAGCTGGACGATGCCCTTTCGATGGTGCAAAAGGCAGTGCAGCTGGATCCCCAGAACGGCGCCTATCTCGATTCTTTGGGCTGGGTGTACTTCAAGATGGGTCAGTATGCGCTGGCAGAAGCCAATTTGCGCAAGGCGAGCGACCGCATCGGCCAGGACCCGCAAGTACACGACCACCTGGGCGAGTTGTTCGAGAAGACCGGCCGGCTGAAGATGGCGGCTGGGCAATGGGAACAGAGCCTCCAGGAGTATGCCCGCACTGTGCCCGCGGACGCCGAACCGGGGGACGTGAACAAGGTGCAAAAGAAGCTGGATAGCGCGCGGGTAAAGCTGGCCAAGGAAGAATCGGGCGCCAGCCCGAAGCGGTAGGGTGGTAAGGGCCGGGGGCGCAACCGGCGAAGTTTTTGCTCTGCCCGCGGCGTGTGCGGTTGGCGACGATGAGGGAAGCCTGCTTGCGCAGCGGGAGCATCCCGAAGCAGCCCATCCCTATCGCACCGCCTTTCAGCGTGACCGGGCGAGGGTGATCCACGCGCGGGCATTTCGACGCTTGGCGGGCAAAACCCAGGTCTTCACTCACCGTTATTCCGATCACTTTCGCAGCCGCCTCACCCACACCATGGAAGTGGCACAGATCGCGCGTGCCATTGCCACGGCGCTGGGGTTGAACGAAAACATGACGGAAGCGCTAGCCCTGGTGCATGACATTGGGCACCCGCCCTTCGGACATGCCGGCGAGCGAACCCTGGACGACGCCATGCGCGAATTTGGCCTGGGTTTCGACCACAACCTGCATGCGCTGCGCATTGTCGAATACTTCGAGGTTCGGTATGCCGCCTTTCGCGGACTGAATCTTACCCTCGCTGTGCGTGAAGGCATCGTCAAGCACTCGCGCAACTATTCCGCCGCCGAACACCCGGAACTGAGTGCCTACTTCCTGGACCAACAACCGCCGCTGGAGGCGCAACTGATCGATCTCGCGGACGAGATTGCTTACATCACGGCGGATATGGACGACGGGATGGAGGCGGGGATGCTGCAGCCAGAATTGCTCCGCCAGCATGTGCGCATCTTCGATCAATCCCTGCGTGCGGTGGAGTCCGAGTACCCCGGCGCCGCAAAGAACCTGCTGTCTAACGAAGCCTTGAAGAAGATGCTCAATACCCTGGTGGGCGACCTTATCCGGGAAACGGCGCGGCGAGTCGATGCGGGCGGCGTCAACACCCTGGAGGATGTCCGTCTGTCACCGCAACGGTTGGTAGCGTTTTCCCCGCAGATCGAGGAGCTCCGGCGGGAAGCCAAGCAGCATCTCTATGCCACTCTTTACAGCCGGGAAGAGCTGCAACGGGACCTGCAGGAGGCGGCGCTGGTGGTACGAAATTTATTTTCCTGTTGGGTGAACGATTCGTCGCTGTTGCCGGTTGCTAACCAAGCCCAAATCGCTGACCAGGGTGTGGCCCGGGTGGTTGCCGACTATATCGCGGGGATGACGGATAACTACATCCTGCTGCAGTATGCCGAATGGACTAAAGATCGACGATCTGTTGCGGGCTGAGCCTGCCCCCTAGTAGATGGCGAAAGGCAATGAGATTTCCACAAAATCTACCCAGCCGATCGACGTGCGCTTCTGGCGCGAGACTACGCAGCAAATTTTTCAGGCAGGGGCCAACGATGAACCTGAAGACGTGGGACCGGGGAAAGGTTCCCTTTCGCGCAAGGTAGATCGGGTTGGCCACTTGCATGTATCCCATGCGCAATCCAGTGCAGCGTCCGATCTTGATGCTGAGGTGCACTCCGCAGGCATTCGAGATGTGCACAATCGACCCGAAGGACGCCAACTGACGGGAGAAATCCCAATCCTCGTACCATCCGTACAGCGGAAGCGTCTCATCGAAGCGAAGATTGTGTTCGCGGATGGGCGCCAGGCGGAGACACATATTACAGCCGTAAGCGAAGAAGGCCGGAGTGATCCTCTGCTCGTTCTGGGCGCCCGTACTGCCGGCTACGATTGACTTTGCCTGGGCGACGGAGAGGCCGGGCCCCTTTACGTCGTCTGCCAGCACCGTGCCGGTGGACGCTACTACTTCCGGATGGTCGACAAAAAAGCGTTCGGTGATTTCCAGGTATTGGGGGTCGAGATAGAAATCATCATCGATGAAGAGCAGAATATCGTTTTCGCGGGCCAGGGTCAGGATGGCATTTCGCTGCCGGGTCAGGCCTAAGGGCGTCTGGATGAAGGTGACGTGGGGGCATTGGGCGGGGGCATCTCCGACGTCCTCGGGGTCTGCATAAGCGACGAAGATGTTATCGGGCTGCCTTGCCTGCTTGGCCAAAAAAGCGATTGTTTCGGTGAGTATTGGGCAGCGACCCCGGGTAGCAATGCCAACCACCAGCCTCGTTTGGCTTTCCATGGACTTCAGCTTAATCGGTGGCGCTCGGTTCACAAGATGCCCTTCTCGCCTGGTACTCGAAGAGTCACCATGTGTCGGAGAAAGGTTTGTTCCATCGCCTTGACCCAGCGCTCTTCGGGGGTAAAACAGGCTGCGGAAAAAGGTCGAATAGGGAGCGAAAGCTGTTCCCTCAGCGGCTAAAGCCGGACCTGTTTTCAATCTTTTACGGACGGCCTGAAGGCCGTCCCCTTCAAAGAATTCGGTTTTTCCGCAGCCTGTTCAGCCCGTGTGTGATAACCGAGATTTAGAAATTTAGTCCCGAAGGGACGGCTGAACTTAGCCCTGGACGTTTAGCCCAACTTTCGCAGTTGGACGGTGGCGAGGGGGGTAAGTCATTGAGAATGAGCCTGGGGTAGGGAAAGGTCTCCACCACAGAGTTT
>DASRRN010000023.1:0-6632 GCA_035695685.1 Acidobacteriaceae bacterium
TGCGCTGAAATGGATAAGGATCGATTGAACTCCGACCTTGATTGATTGGCGAGGTTTTTCTAATTTCTGCCGCTCTTGAGGCGCCAGTTGTTACCGTGTTCCGAGCTAGCCAGGCGCTCCAGCACCTGGTCAAGTCCGTTACGGATATGCATCCGCATCGCGCTGTCGGCGACAAGAGGATCTCCGGAACACAACGCCTCCGCCAGATTCGAGTGAAACTTTGCCGGCGTCTTGTTGTTATTCGCGGCCGTGTCGTAAAGCCAGTTGAATACCAGCACCTGCGCTTTTTCAATGGCGCTGGTCAAGCCTGGACATTGTCCCAATTCTGCAATCCGCATGTGGAATTGCATGTGATAGGTGTGCACTGAAAATAAAAATCTTGCATCTTCAGCCTCCGGACCTGACACCTTATGAAGGTTGTCGAGGTGCCTGGCACTGGTGAGAAGCTGTTTCTTGTCAGCAGCAGTGATATGCTCCGCGCAAAGTCTGGCGGCCTGTGATTCGAGAGCCTCGCGGATGACGTAGCTATTGCGAATGTCCTGCTCGGTGGGGATGCGGACCCGAGTACCGATGCGCGGCCGGCTCTCGACCAGGCCCTCCGACTCCAGCCGCTGCATGGCTTCGGTGATGGGCAGGAAGCTCATGTTGAGCCGGTCAGCCAGCTTCCTCCGTGACAGCACGTCACCAATGGCAAGATCACCCCTTAGAATTTCGTCCCGGATCTGTTGATATGCCCTTGCGGCGAGTGACTCACCCGGGCGTCTAAGCCGGTTAGATACTAGCGTAGGTTTTTTCAAGCCAGCCTCGCTCTTTCAAATGGATGAGAAAGCTTGATCGGAAACCTTTGAACTTTCTGTGGACGTCCAGATGTTAGCATCGATTTCTTCTTCTGCATAGAATACCAACCAGGTGATATATCACCAGCGAAAGTTGGGTTAAGGTCGCATTCCGCACCGCCTGCCGCTCTGTGAGCCGTCAATCACGAAACCTGGTCCCCCGCGCGCAAAGCGGGAGCTATGTTTCGCGGTAGCCACCAGATGAGCAACGCGGCAATGATCGGAGTCAGTCCGAACAGCACGAACGCTGGTTTGAACGAATAGTGATCCACCAGCCATCCAGTGACCAGGCTGAATAGCATCCCGCCAAAGCCGGAACCCATGCTCGCAAGACCCCAGATCGATGCGACGGCATTTTTAGGGAAGAGATCGCGAGGGATCGCAAGAACGTTTGCCAGGGCGCCACAATAGCCGAACGTCGCGGTAGAAATGAGTGCAATGGCAAGGGCTGAACTGTGGACCAAAGCTGCCGGCACGGCCGCTACCATGAGAGCTGAGAAGAAGAGCACTCCAACCCGGCGAGCCATCTGCGGGGATAAGCCAAACCGCAGCAAGGCGCTGCACAGAAATCCACCCGCCAGGTTTCCGATTCCCCCGGTGAAAAAGGGTATCCAGGCGGTCTGACCAATCTCCTTCATCGTGAACCCGTGGCCGACCTTCAGGTACTGCGGGAACCAGAACGTGTAGAAGTACCAGACCGGATCCGCGAAAACCTTGGACAACGTGAACTGCCAAACAAACCGAGTCTTTGCGAGAGCCCAAACCGCAGGCGGAGGCGTCTCGGTTTCGCCGGGAAGGTTTGGAGGAGTGCGGTAGAAGACCAACCACGCCCCCAACCAGACGAAACCGAGAGCGCCCACAATGGCGAATGACGCCTGCCATCCCATTTCCAGAACGGTCCATGCCAGCAAAGGCGGCGCGAGCATGGCTCCCACAGCCGCGCCACTATTGAAGATTCCTGATGCCAAGGATCGCTCTTTAGGCGGAAACCACTCGCCGATGACCTTGACCCCGGCGGGGTAGTTGCCCGCTTCGCCCACGCCAAGAAGAAATCGAAATACTCCCAGGCTGATCGCGCCGCCCGAAAACGCGTGAAGAATCTCGGCCGCCGACCACCAGGCGATTGTCAACGCATACCCAACCTTGGAGCCGAGCCGGTCGAGGAGCGGCCCAGAGACCCCATTCATCACGGTATAAGCCAGCATGAACGCGAAAATAATGTCGCTGTAGGTCGTGGCTGATATCTTGAAGCGCTCGAGCATCACCGGGGCAAGCACAGATAACGTCTGACGATCGAGATAGTTGATGACTGTGGCCACAAAGGCGAAGGCGAGCATCAGCCAGCGGCTTTTAGACACGGCCGGACTGCTCATCCATTCGGCCAGAGAGCTTCTTTCCTGCCCGGCACCATCGTCAAACGGAATGCGTTCTACCTGGGGTGTCCGGTTCATGACTTCCGTTCTTTATTGCGCGATATATTGGAACTGATATATCATCGCTTCCGTTCTCGTCAACTGCTTTCCGCGTCTCCGTAATCTTGCACACACTCAGATTTCTGCAGAACGGATGAAAACAAAATGATCAACGAATGCGCACAAGGTACGATGTCGCGCCGTACGCTGCTTTTGGGCGCCGCTATGTCCAGCGCCTGGCAGGCCTTCGCCAAAGAGACTCCTGAAAATGCGGTTTCTGCCGAGACTTCGTCCACTGACCCGGGCAAGCTAAAGATTTGCGTCTTCTCCAAGCACTTACAGTGGACCAGCATCAGCGATGCCGCCTCCATCGCAAGAGATATCGGGTTCGATGGCGTCGACATTACGGTGCGTGCCGGGGGCCACGTTCTGCCCGAACGAGTGGAGACGGATCTTCCCGCCGCTGTGGAAGCGGTCCACCGAGCCGGCCTGCAAGTTCCGATGATCACCAGCGACATCATGAGTGTCGACACTCCTCATGCTGACGCTGTCTTGAGAACGGCCAGCCAACTCAGTATTCACTACTATCGATGGGGATGGTTAACCTATCCGGCGGACAAGGGCATTGCACAGAGGCTGGACGAATTAAAGCCACAAGTGAAAGCTCTGGCCGAGCTGAACCAAAAACATCAGATCTGCGGGATGTATCACACGCATTCCGGACCGGGGCTCGTCGGCGCTCCGGTCTGGGATCTTTGGGCGCTTTTCCAGGGCCTCGATCCACGATGGGTGGGTGTGAATTATGACATCGGTCACGCTACAGTCGAAGGTGGCTACGGTGGATGGATCGACAGTTCTCGCCTGGTTATGAACCAGATGAGGGGAATCGCTCTTAAGGATTTCCTGTGGCAGAAGAACCTGGGGAAGAATGCACACACGGATCCTTACGATAAGTCGCTCGGTATCGCCGATGCGTGGGTTCCGCACTGGTGCCCTTCCGGCCAGGGCATGGTCAATTTCGACGGGTTCTTTGGTCTTGTCAAAGCGAACGGCCGTTTCTCAGGCCCGGTGCAACTCCACTTTGAATATCCCGGGCTCGGGGGCGCTGAGAATGGCAACAAGACGCTTACCGTTCCGAAGCAGACCGTGATCGATGCCATGCGCAGGGATTTGACCTACGTACGAAAAGTGATGAGCGAGAAAGAGTTGATCTGATCGGAGCCGGCCACAACTTTACGGCATAGCCGTTGCCTGTAGCTACAGCACGTGTGCATAGTGGCCGTAAAACGTCTCAATTACGGAGCTCTTTGGCTATTTGCTCAATCCACGCCGCTTCATCCTGCAACGCGCGGGCAACCAGCGCCACTTGCTCGTCCACCTCGGCGTAACGGCCTTCTTCAATGGCTTCTCTGACTCCAGGCATGGTCTTGGCGCCGTAGCCTGTGTACCAGCCAGGTGCATAAAGCAGGTGCTGCATCCATGGCCGCCGCGGCAAACCCTGCGGGTTGGTTAGCTTTCTCTCGGCCAGCGCAAGCTGCTGATTGATGGCCTGCAGTCGATCCGCCGGAAGAGTCTTGCCCTGCACGCCGGCGAGGGCCTTACTATATTCCGCGGCGGCCCGATCCAGAGCGGTCGCGGCGTTGTCGAGCGGCGCGAAATTCAGGTAGGGCGGGATCTCTTTGGCGGGCGGTGGCACAGTGGGATTGCGCGGATCATTCGCCGCCTCGTACACACCCTGATCCAGATTTTGCTTAATATCTTCCGCTTCCTTACGGCGGGTCTCCAGCAGCGCTTTCACTTCTCCGATGTATTGCGCCACGGTATGGGAGAGGCCTTCAAATTCATACGGCATGATGTCGGCATCAGCCATGCGCAGCACGGTTAAACCCGCGGCCTGCGCCAGGGCGCGACCATAGACGTAATCGTAGTCGCCGAAATGCGAGTACCAGTAGAAGTCGTCGTAGATCGAGTGGTAGTTGCCGGAAGGATCTTCTCCGGAGAATCCAAGATCGACGGAGGCAATCCCCACATGGTCAATGAACCCAGTGTAGTCTGAACCGAAACCCAGCGCACCGATGCTCAGGTTGCCGCCGCTTCGGGCTTCCGCCTGCTGTTTGGGTGTTCCATGCAGCAACAAGCGCGCCTGCTGACGTTTGTAGACAGAGACTTTGGATTCCGGGTCTTCTACATCTTTGGCAACACCGTTCATCAGGGACTGCAGCGCATGGGACCCCTCGACGTTAAGATAGCCACGATCGTTGCTGTCACTGTTGATGTATACGGCAGCGTGCTGCTTTAACTCGTCTGCGTGCTGCTCTACCCACTCAGTTGAACCGAGGAGCATGGGTTCTTCGCCATCCCAGGAGGCATAGATGATGGTGCGTTTCGGTTTCCATCCTTGCTTTGCCAGTTCCCCCAGGGCCCGCGCCTCCTCCAGTAAAACCACCTGGCCGGAAACCGGATCGTCGGCGCCGTTGACCCACCCGTCGTGGTGGTTGCCACGGATCACCCAGAGGTCGGGCTCGTCAGCGCCGCGCATGGTAGCGATCACGTCGTAAACGGGTTTGAGGTCCCAGTTGAACGCAAGCTGCAAATGGACCTTTGCCGGCCCCGGACCGATGCGGTAAGTAATCGGCAGCGCTCCGTGCCAATTGGCAGGTGCGACCGGGCCTTCCAGGGCGGCTAGCAGTGGTTGCGCGTCGGCATACGAGATAGGAAGCACCGGAATTTTGGGAAGGGATTGCGCATCCTGCAGCTTGAGCCGCTTGGCGTCTTTGGTCGCGGGCACCCCTGGGGTAAGCGGATCGCCCGGATAGAGCGGACCGTCCAACACGCTGCCCCGCTGCGCTCCCTCGGGCGGACGCATGGGCCCTTTGGGAAAGGGGAGTTGCTGGGTGTAGCCGTCATCGGCGGGATCGGAGTAAATGATGCAACCGATGGCTCCGTGCTCCGCAGCAAGTTTGGGCTTGATGCCTCGCCAGGATTGTCCATAACGAGCAATGACGATGGCTCCCTTGACAGAGACGCCGTGACGGGCAAGTTCATCGTAATCCACAACCACACCGTAGTTCACGTACACCAGCGGCGCGGTCACATCTCCATCCGGTGAGTAGGCGTTATACGTGGGCAGCTGCTCATCCTTTTGCTTCGAGGTTGGGTCGACTGCGACTGCCGGTTCCTCTAGTTTGGCCGTGAACTTCGAGGGCGCGACCATCTCCAGCAAGCGCAGTTTCGGGGTAGGAAACAGAACTTGAAATTCTTCGATGTGGGCATCCCATCCCCACTGCTTGTATTGCGCCAGGATCCACTCGGCGTTCTCTTTGTCGTACGGCGACCCGACATGATGAGGATGAGCACTGAGCCGCTCCATGTTCGCCCGCATGCGCTGGGGATCGGGCTGCGACTTGAAACGCTGCTCCCAGTTGGCTTCGCCCGGCGCGCTTTGAGCGCTGAACCCGGCAATCCGCCCCCCGGGCTGCTGCGCGATCGAGGCATAGGCAAGGCCGAAGATGAGTACCGCTACGAAAGCTCTTCCCATGTTTCTCCTCTACTAGGTGCTCTTGGTCACTCTACATAGGTCCAATGGGTCGTTGGCGTTTTTTGATGCAGGTGGAAGAGGAAAAACCGCAGATCTCTCCACTCCGCTGCCCCAGTCGAAAAACATTTTCCTAAGGGGCGGAGGAGGAGCTAAGAGCAGCTCCCTCCGTGGCTAAAGCCGGACAGCTTTGCAATCACTTATGGACGGCCTGAAGGCCGTCCCCTTCACAGCTGTTTTTCATCACCTTGGGTGGGCCGAAGGCGCCGCAGGCCCATGAGCACTCTGTCGAAAAACATTTCCAATAAAGGTCCGCGGAACTGCAGATCCCTCCGCTTCGGTCGGGATGACAAAGGGAAGGGCGAAGCTTCCATGGAGAGCGGTTGCTGGACAGAGAGCGTTTTTCATCACCTTGGGTGGGCCGCAGGCCCATGACCACTCCGGTCGAGATGACAAAGTTGTTGCAAGACAGACTCCGTGTTTCCAGGAAAGACCGGTTACGAGTGGTCGGTGACTGCGTGGATGGATGCGGGATGGTTCCATGCTTCCGGCTTGATCTTCATGCCGAAACCGCTCTCCTCCGGCACCTGGATAAAACCATCTTTGGGCGCGATCGGGTTTTCCAGCATAAGGGGCCAGTCGCGTTCGTAAAATCGCTGGCAGCTTTCCTGGATCCATACGTTGGGCGATGCCGTGGTGAGATGTGTCGACGCGTAGAACAATAGCGGGCCTCCGGCGGTGTGGGGCGCGATCGGCAGCTCCTGGGCATCGGCGAGAGCGGCGATCTTGCGGGCTTCGGTCAGTCCGCCACACCAGGTCACGTCGAACATCACATATTTGGGAGTGCGC
>DASRRN010000024.1:0-6783 GCA_035695685.1 Acidobacteriaceae bacterium
AGCAGAGCAAGATAATTCGCCAGCGCCTGGGGCAGAATTCCCATCTCGCGGAAGCTGGAAACCGACGTAGCCCCGTGGCGCTTTGAAAGGCGCTCCCGGTCGCTGCCCAGAATGGTCGAGAGATGCGCGAATTGCGGCAGGATCCAACCGAATGCCTGATAAATGGCCACCTGCCGGGGAGTATTCGAAATGTGATCGTCGCCGCGGATGACATGAGTGATACGCATGAGTGCATCGTCGATGGTGACCACGTAGTTGTAGACCGGCACGCCGGAAGAGCGAACCAGAATAAAGTCCCCCACTGCCTCGCTCGCGAACTCCACATCGCCGCGAACGATGTCGTGGAAGCGCAGTGGAGCATCAGGCACAGCCAGCCGCACGGCGAAGGTCTCGCCTGCTCTCGCGCGGGTCATGGCTTCGGCCGGCGTGAGAGCTTTGCATTTGCCTGAGTACACCTGCGTCCGGTGCTCGCGGAGAGCCTGCTGCCGATCCTGCTCCAGTTCCTCCGCGGTACAGAAGCAGCGGTAGGCTTTGCCTTCCCCCAGCAACTGCTCCGTGTGCTGGTGATAAATCCCCAGGCGCTCACTTTGCCGGTATGGTGCATAGGGACCGCCAATCTGGGGCCCTTCCGTCCAGTCCAAGCCGAGCCAGCGCAGATCTTCGATTAGCTGGGCTTCGTAGCGCACTTCGCTTCGCTCTACATCGGTGTCTTCGATACGCAGCAGGAAATCTCCACCGGTATGGCGGGCAAAAAGCCAGTTATAGAGCGCGGTGCGGGCATTGCCCACATGCAACATACCGGTGGGTGAGGGAGCAAAGCGCACCCGTGGGGAAGGGTTTGGCATAAGTCTGATTTGATGCTATCAAGCTCAGTGCAGTCCAATCGCGGCGCTGCTGTTGGAGCAAAGACCGAGGCCTTCTTCCCTGGACGGGTGCCCCATGTTCGCAAGAGCGTACATGGGCTGAAAAAGACGGGCGCAGCCCATCCAACGCTACTGCCTCGCGGGCCAAAAAAGACTACGGCCAAGAGCAAGAACCCTGACGTATTCAGTGAAAGCATCGGAAAAAATGCGTATTCAGCCCATGTACGCCGTGGCGAACATGGGGCACCCGTCCACAACAAAAGACCGTGGGTGGGAGATTAAATGCGCCACAGCTTCCGATCTAATACCCAGCTTCTGTGAAAGGCTCTAGCGGAAGTGCTCCCACCCGGCGGCTGCGAGCTCGGAACGGGTGTCGCCCTGGTTCATTGCTACTTGCGGCCGCTTGCCACGTTTCTTCATCCTGCCGATGGCATGCGTAAGCACTCCTTCCAATTGACCGGGCACGCGTGTCTTCGGTGAGGCGGTAAACAACAGCTCGTAATCTTCTCCACCGTGCAACGCCTGCTCCAGGGTGGCGCGGGCATCGACGGGCAGAGCTTCAGCATCGATTTCCGCGGCCAGGCCACTCTCTTCGCACAGGTGGGCCAGATCGGTGGAAAGCCCATCGCTCACGTCAATGGCCGCTGTTGCCAACCGTCTCAGTTTGCGACCGGCAGACAGCCTGGGCTCTGGATATAAATGGGGATGACGCAGGGTGTCGGCTGCATGGAAGGCGGATGGCTGGCGCTCAAGGGCGCGCAGCTCAGCCGCGGATCCACCCAAGGAACCCGTTACATAAATCAGGTCGCCGGCACGAGCCCCGGAGCGCAAGAGCGCCTTACCCTTAGGGACGCTTCCCAGTAGAACAATGTCGGCGATCACCAGCGGCGACTTTGCCATGTCTCCGCCCGCCAACGGCACCCGATAGCGTTGAGCTAGCGCCATGAATCCATCGAGAAAGAGATCCATCCACGATGCGGTGAGATCCGGCGGCAGAGCCAGCGATAAGAAGGCCGCCTCCGGACGGGCGCCCATGGCCGCCAGGTCGCTCAAGCCGCGGGCCAGGCAACGGTGGCCGACGCTTTGTGGCGGATGCCAATCCCGGCGGAAATGAACATTCTCGAGTGAGAGGTCGGTCGTGACCACCAGTTCTTCGCCACGCCGTGGTCGTAGGAGTGCGCAATCATCGCCGATGCCGAGAGTCAGGATCCCGCTCTTGCGCCGGCCCTTCAGCAGTTGATCTGCCCGTCTTCGAATGGCTGCGATCAGTTCCCGCTCGCCTGCGGTCTTGGGTCGACTCTTTTTACGGTCGTCAGCCATGCCGCCAGCATACCTTGCAGGCCCCGGGAAGTTATCAAAGCGTTAGACCACGTCCCACTTTACGGGTTTGACCCATTAGATTCACTCTGTTAGGTTCAAGACTCGGCCTTTGTGCAAAGTGAGTTTGGGCCGATATTCCCTTGTAGAGTGAGCAGATTGCGCAAACGCCACTACATAATTTTTGTAGCCCGCCAGGAAGATGGCGAATTGCGCAAAATCCCCATACCGTTGCACTACGCCTATGTGTTTGTCGCGGCTGCGGTTATTGGGCTTTTCACGATCACTGGGATGGCTGGGTCATACAGCCGCATGTTGCTGAAGACCGCACGTTTCAACGAGATTCGCAGCGAGCGCGAAACCATCCGTCATGACTATCTGCAGATGGAGCAAGTCGCGCATGAGAAAGATGTGCAGGCAGCTTCTTTGGGGTCACTGGCCAGCGAAGTCAGTGCTCTTTATGGCCTGCGGCAAAACCGGCTGAGCAAAACCTCTCTCCAGAAGTCAACGGCCTCAACTAGTGCCGCGGCCTCCGATGGCATCAGCGATCAGCAGTACAGTCAATCGCTTGATCAGCTTTTGGCGCTGCGCTCCTCAGCCATGTCTGGCGAGATCATGCACGGGCTCGACTTAACGAATCGCTTCCCGGTGGGACTGGGCGGCAGGATCGACGTGGCTTACGCGCCATCGCTGTGGCCGGTACAGGGGATCGTAACCAGCTCCTTCGGCGCCCGGCTTGATCCCTTCAAGGGTGAAGGCGCGTTTCACACTGGCATCGACATTTCCGCCAGCCAAGGCGACGCTGTACGCGCGACGGCGGATGGAATGGTTCTCAAAGCCGGCATGGGCACCGGGTACGGACGCGAAGTCATCGTCGATCATGGCCACGGAGTAGAAACCCTCTATGCTCACCTTTCTGGATTTGCTGTCATCGCGGGTCAGGACGTTCGCCGCGGTGACATCGTGGGCTATGTCGGCTCTTCCGGACACAGTACTGGCCCTCACCTGCACTATGAGGTTCGCATTCACGATACCCCGGTCAATCCCTCCAAGTATTTGCATGACGGCGCGACACCTCAACTAGCGAGCTCCCCATCCGCACCCACACCTCCCAGCTCCGGCGGCGCAGACTAAGACCGCGCCTTTCCCTGCTGTGGTTCTGCACGGCCATGCTGTGCTGTGCGCCCGCCCTTAGGGCACAGGCAGTTGGGACCCACTACATCGGCTTCGACAAGAACGACTATCCCGGGGATAATCTCCTGCCGGCACTGCGCCACACCTTTTCCTACACCAGTTACTGGCTAAACAATCCGCCGGGAGCGAATGCCAATAGCTGGGCCGGCAAGCGTGCCACCCTCAAGGCGAACGGTTTCGGTTTCATGGTCCTGTACAACGGACGGCCGGACTCCGAACTCAAGGGCAAGGATGCAGCGACCCTCGGTCGAGCTGACGCATCTACCGCCATTACCGCAGCAAAACGCGAGGGCTTTGCTCCCGGTACGATCCTGTTTCTCGATCAAGAGGAGGGCGGACGGCTACTGCCGGAACAGAGCGCTTATCTTTTCTCATGGGTAAAGGCGGTGCGAGCGTCGCCATACAAGCCGGGGGTCTATTGCTCCGGAATTCTGGTTCCGGATGGGCCAGGCCAGATCAGCACCGCGCGTGATATCCAGAGCCATGACAGCAGCCTGCCCCTTTGGGTAGCCAACGACCAATGCCCTCCGGCGCCGGGTTGTGTAGTGCCGAAGAAGTCTCTTGATGCAGCTTCGAGCGGAGTTCCCCAAGCGAAGGTTTGGCAGTACGCGCAGTCGCCCCGAAGACCGTTTGCTCGCCAATGTGCGGCGACGTATGCGGCCGATAGCAACTGTTATGCGCCAGGACTACCGCACAGCGCCCAGACATTTTTGGATCTGAACGTGTCTGCGTCTCCGGATCCATCGGGAGGGCGGTAGAGAAGATGGTACCCAGGACTCTCGTCCTGGGCTATTTTCAGGCCGTCCCTGGCGGGACTTTATTCCCCAAAGGCCGATTAACTGTCTTGCAGCATGCTGGGTTCTTCAGGAGCACGCAAGCGGACCAGGCGATCGATGGCATAGGGCGCGCGATGCGATGAGGTGTGATAGTGCCGCACCTGCAACTCGCCCAGAAGGCCGATGGCAAGCATCTGGATGCCCGCCAGAATCAAAACACCGGCCACCACAAAGAGCGGTCCATGCGTCTCCATCACGGCCTGATGGGTAAAGACTTTGAGCCCGGCCAACATCATTGAGATCGCGCCGCCAAGAAGAATGCCGAGTGCGCCAAAGGTGCCGAAAAAATGTAGCGGGCGGGTCATGTACTTGAGCAAAAAACGGATGGTAAGCAGGTCAAAGAAAACGCGGATCGTCCGAGAAATCCCGTAGTGAGATTTACCCCGCTCGCGGTTCACATTCTTGATCGGAATCTCACAGATACTGGCGCCATACCAGGAGGCCAACGCAGGAATAAAGCGATGCATCTCGCCATAGAGCGGGATGTTGTGGATTACCTCGCGCCGATATGCTTTGAACGTGGTGCCAAAATCGTGAATGTCGACGCCGGAAAGCCTTGCCATGAGCCAATTTGCACAGCGCGACGGCATCCTACGCATGACGAAGCTGTCAATGCGCGCCTTGCGCCAACCGCTGACCACGTCGTAACCCTCTTCCAGCTTGGCAACAAACTCCGGAATTTCAGAGGGATCGTGCTGTAAGTCGCCATCCATGGCCAGGATGAAGTCCCCCTGGGAGTGATCGAATCCTGCGGCCAACGCAGATGTCTGACCAAAATTACGCCGCAGCTTGACCACCAAAACCCGGCTATCCACGGCTGCAATTTCCTCCAGCAGCTTGTAGGTGCGGTCACTCGACCCGTCGTCCACAAGCACCAGTTCGAAACTGTCGCCAATCTGCTCCATAACCGCCTTAAGGCGGTCGTACAGGGCAGTAACGTTCTCTTCCTCGTTATGGAAGGGCACGACGATCGAATACTTTGGCATCCAGATAGTATAAATCCCAAAAAAGCCATCCCCGGCCGGGATTTCTGTCTTTTTCGGTGTACCCTATCGGCCGTCCCATTTGCGGATCTCCTCTGCCAGAATTGCGCAGGCCCGATCGCACGCAGCACGATCCGCGTCGTGATGCGTGACCAGCCGCACAGAATGTGGTCCCAGGGTCCCGGCAAGGAGGCCACGGTTGGCCAGAGCAGTGACCAGCGCCTGGGCATCTCCTCCGGCGCGGAGGCCGAAGATGACGATGTTGGTCTGCACCAGCGCCGGATCGAGTTCCACCTGGGGAAGCGCGCTCAGAGCAGCGGCCAGGAGCTTGGCATTGTCGTGATCTTCCTGGAGTCGTCCGGTCATGTCATTGAGGGCAACCAGACCGGCTGCTGCCAGAACGCCTACCTGGCGCATCCCTCCCCCCAGCGCCTTACGAAAATTACGCGCCCGCTCGATCTTTTCCCGGCTGCTCACCAGCATCGAACCGACCGGTGCGCACAAGCCCTTGGAGAGGCAGAACATGACCGAGCTAAAGCCGCGGGTCAGCCGATCTACGGGGATTTTCAACGCTGTCGCCGCATTGAAAACCCGTGCGCCATCGAGATGAACCGGCAAACCCATATTGGCCGCGCCGGCCCAGATTTCTTCGGCTACTTCGAGCGGCATGACGGTGCCGCCAGCCAGATTGTGGGTGTTCTCGAGAGAAATGAGCCCGGTACGCGACCGGTAGTGCCGGCCGGATGAGACCACCGTTTGGATCAGCGGCCAGGTGAGGATTCCACGATCCGCATACACGGTGCGCAGCTGGCATCCGGAAAAAGCGGAAACCATGGCCATTTCCCAATCCACCAGGTGTCCGCGGGATTCGCAGACCACCTCCTGGCCGTGCTCGGTGTGCATGCGGATCGCAATCTGGTTGCCCATCGTGCCCGTGGGTACAAATAACGCCGCTTCGCGGCCAAAGATCTCCGCCGCGCGTGCTTCCAGGCGATTTACGGTGGGGTCTTCGCCATAGACATCATCCCCCACCTCAGCTGCGGCCATGGCGGCCCGCATGGCAGGGGTCGGACGGGTGACCGTATCGCTGCGCAGGTCGATGGACGCGGTTGACTGCCGAGCGATGGTTTCGGGCCTGGGCAAGGTCCTGGTAGACAAAGTTTCCTCCACACTCATTGCAACTGAAGCTCTGGTTCCTCTACTCCGAGGAAACGGGCAAACACATCGTTTGAAAAGAGGAGACCGCGCTGGGTCAGGCACACCACACCCTCTTGGTCGGTGAGCAGCCCAAGCTGGCACAGCTCGCGCACCAGGGGCACAAAATTCTCCACGCGATCACTCCCGAAGTCCGCCGCCAGGGCCTGCCACGACACTCCGGCACGCAAGCGCAAACCCAGAAACCAGGCTTCTTCCAACGCTTCGCAAGAGGTGACCTGGCGTTCGTCCTGCACCTGGTCACCACGGAGGTATTCGGCCAGGACCGGGGTACTACTGAAGCGCAGCGCAGAACCGTCCGCGGTACGGACCATGGAGTGCGCGTCCAGGCCAAAACCAAGATAGGGCTGCCGGCGCCAATACTTCAAGTTATGC
>DASRRN010000025.1:0-12459 GCA_035695685.1 Acidobacteriaceae bacterium
GCTCGAACAACTGCAGGACACTCATCTCCATGTCTCAAACCGTCTTCTGGGGGAGCCGAAGTCAAGGTTAGTTCGAGTCGCGAGGGCTAAATGTCAGCAGATTGTCTTTTTAGGGAATCTCCGGTTCCGAATCGGGAGCCCTACATGCTCATCATTTGCCCTCGTCACGCAACGCCAGGCTGATCAGCGTCTTTTGTTCCATGTCGTGCGCCTTGGCCGAGCCGGTTGCCGGACTGGCTGCCGCGGAACGTTTGATACTCAGCACCTTACGTTCGGGAAAGAGGCGTCGCAAGCGTGGCACCACGAACGATAGCGCGCCCATATTGCCAGGTTCCTCCTGCACCCAGACTACTTCGCGAGCCTCGGGGTGACGGGCGACTTCCTGCGCTAATTCGGTTTCCGGCCAGGGATAAAGCTGTTCCAAAAAGATGATGCCAGTGGTACTGTTTTTGCGCTTGGCCCGTTCCATGCGCAACTCGTGGCCGATTTTGCCGGTGCAGAGGAGCAGGCGGTTGACCTGCTGCACCTCAGTTTCCGGGAGAACATTCTGGAAGCGCGGCAACTCGAACCCGGCTACCGGCGAACTGGCATCGGGATTGCGCAGCATGCTCTTGGGCGTGAAGACGATCAGCGGCTTGCGCCATTTCCGCATCGCCTGGCGGCGCAACAGGTGAAAATACTGAGCCGCCGTAGAGGGCTGGCAGATTTGTATGTTGTCGTGCGCGGCCAATTGCAAGTAGCGCTCCAACCGGGCACTGGAGTGTTCCGGCCCCTGGCCTTCATAGCCATGTGGCAGCAACATGACCACTCCGCTGAGCAGTCCCCATTTGTCTTCACCCGAGGCAATGAACTGATCGATGATGATCTGCGCGCCGTTGGCAAAGTCACCGAACTGCGCCTCCCATAAAACCAGGGTTTCAGGATAGTCGCGACCGTAGCCGTACTCAAAACCCAGCACGCCTGCTTCAGAAAGTATCGAGTTGTAGATTTCGAAACGGGCCTGGTTCGGCGATAGATTGGCCAAGGGAATATAGAGCTGTTCGTTTTCGATATCCACCAGCACGCTGTGGCGCTGGTTGAAGGTGCCACGCTGGCTATCCTGGCCGGTGAGACGCACTGGGGTGCCCTGTAACAGGAGCGAACCAAAGGCCAGCGCTTCCGCCATGGCGTAATCAAACACGCGCTTTCCACGCCCCATCTCCCGGCGTTGCTCCAGCAGCTTCTTGATTTTGGGATGTATATGGAAATCGTGCGGATAGGTGGTGAGGCTATTGCTGATGTCTTCCACAGACGCCGCGCTGAGTCCGGTGTCGACCTCGTATTCAGGCCTATAGGGGCCGCCGATGTAGTTCGACCAATAGTCCGGAAGCTTGGCCAGCACCGCACTCTTCTTCATCTGGGTCGCTTGCTTCTGTGCTTCCGCAAGCTCAACCTGGATTTGGTTCACCCGCGCAGAAGGGTCCGCTCCGATTTGCTGGGCGTAGATCTGGTAGAGCGGAGGATGATTCTTGATCCGTGCGTAACGGATCGGCTGGGTGATGGTGGGGTCGTCTACCTCGCTGTGCCCGTGGCGGCGGTAACCGATCAAATCGATGATCACATCGCTGCGGAACGTATAGCGGTATTCAACGGCTATGTTGGCGACCCGGATGGCGGCATCGGCATCCTCTGCGTTCACGTGGAAGATGGGAATAGGTAATCGCTTGCCGATATCGGAGGAGAAGCGCGATGAATAGCACTCCTCAGGGTCGGCGGTAAAGCCGATGAGGTTGTTGACGATGATCTGGATGGTACCGCCGACAGTGAATCCGGGTATGGTGCCCAGGTTCAGGGTTTCCGCCCAAATACCTTGACCGGCAAATGCCGCATCGCCATGGATGAGCACCGGCAGCACCTTGGCCTGCCCGGTTTCTCCCAAACGCACTTGCTGGGCACGAGCGCGGCCCATGGCCACCGGATCCACCGCTTCCAGGTGACTGGGATTCGATACCAGGTGAAGGTTGATTTTTCCGCCGCTTCGAGTGAGGAATTGACCCGTGGCGCCCACGTGGTATTTCACGTCGCCTCCGCCCAGGATGCTGCGCGGGTTCACATCTTCAAATTTGGAAAAGATGTCTGTGGCGGACTTACCGATCGTGTTCACCATGACGTTCAAGCGTCCACGATGGCTCATGCCCACTACGGCCTTCTCCGCGCCATAGTCGGAAGCTCGGTTCAGGACTTCATCCAAAAAGGGAATCAAGACGGTGACACCTTCGAGAGAGAAGCGCTTGGTGCCGAGATAACGCGACTGAATCACTTGTTCAAAGAGATCGGCCTGGGTTAGCCGTTCCAGAATCTGGTGCTGGTCCGGTACGGGCGCGGGCTGCTCCATGCGCTCCTGGATCCATTCCCGCTTGGCTGCGTCGGGAATGTGCATGAACTCAACCCCGATGCTTCTGCAGTAATAACCCTTGGCCTCGTCGGCATCCTCGCCATCTAAATTCAATTCGGGAATGGGTTCGGGCAGAAGATACTGCTCCAGCGGGTCGAGTTTCGCCTGCAAATGGCCCCACCGGCGAAAGGCATCAAAGATCTGCTCTCGCTGCAAAATCAATGAGTTGGTGGAATGTTCCAGGGGAAGATTTTTGGTGACCATAATCGTATGTCTACGGCTTCATTATAAAGCGGCGGGTAGACAAGGCCGCGATGAGAAGTGCCGCGCCTACGGCGCTCCCACGGCGTGATTTCCCTGCCCAGCCCTTCCGGGCTGGGCTGACGTTTGGTGGCCGGCCCTCCGGGCCTCGACGAACTAAAAGAATTTATTCAGATTCCTACCCCTTCCGGGGGATGTTGGCGACCTGCCTTGACCACCAATGCTGGGTGCCCCATATCTCGCTCGTTTTTCGCGAGATATGGGATACCACGAACCTCAACCTCATTTGCGGTTTGCGCGGAAGGACTGACGGGTCCAGAGCTGCGGTATCCCACATCTCGCGAAAAACGAGCGAGATGTGGGGCACCCATCGTTCGTGGTCAGGGCAAGGTTTGGAGTGGGTTGCTTACTCTTGCAGAACGGCTTTGGTCAGGTTGCGTGGATGATCCACGTCGACCCCGTTCTGAATCGCCAAATGGTAGGCAAGCAACTGCAGAGGAACCACCTCCAGCATGGTGGCTAACATGTCTTCGGTTTTGGGAACCTCTATGCAGTGGTTGGCAAGGCTGGCGGCCTCCTCGTCTCCCTCAGTGGCGATCACGAGTTGGGTCGCGCCTTGTGCCCGCATGTCCTTCATCAACTGCAGCACTTTGCGATAGCGCAGCATGGCGTCGGGATCCGAAGGGTCGCGGGTGGCAATCACCACCAAGGGCGCGTCGGGGCTCACCAATGCGTTCGGACCATGCTTCAACTCACCCGCCGGATAGCCCTCGGCCTGCAGATAAGCCGATTCCTTGAGTTTCAGCGCCCCTTCGCGGGCAATCGCATAGTGGACACCACGACCGAGGTAAAGAAAAGCGCGCGATCCTTTCAACGATAGAACCAGGCCGGCAATTTGCTGTTGCCACCTTTCGAGCGCAGACTCCAGAAGAGCGGGCAGGCGGCGCAGATCCTCAGTGTGGCTTTCGACCGTTGGCGAGGTCATTCTTCCCCGAATGCGCGCCAGGTAAAGGGCCAGCGAGTAGAGGACCGCAAGCTGGGTAGTAAAGCTCTTGGTTGCAGGAATGGCCTTCTCCAGCCCGGCGCAGGTAGGCAAGGATGCGTCTGCCTCCAACGCCATGCTGGAATGAGGATTGTTGGTAATGGCCAGCGTGGGCAAACCGCGCGCCTTCGCTTCTCGCAACCCAGCCAGCGTATCGGCTGTCTCGCCCGATTGAGAGATGACCAGAACCCCCGGATCCTGAATGGTGTGGGTCGAGCGGTAAACATATTCGCTGGCATATTCAACGTCGACAATCAGGCCCGCAAGATCTTCCAGCATGATCTCGGCGGCGAGCCCGGCGTGGCGGCTGGAGCCACTGGCGGCGATCACCAGGCGCGACCTGGAACGCAGTGCGTCGGCAACCGGCTGGAAGACGTCGGTCGCCAGTTTGCCATTAGGGGCATAGCGCTCGATGGTGTCGGCGAGCGCCTTCGGCTGCTCAAAAATCTCACGCAGCATCTCATGCTCGAAAACGGTGGCGGTGGTCATTATGCGCAATCCTATACCAGATAGAATCGTTGAGCGTGAGGTCTCTTTTGCTTCGGATTGTATCGATGACTCTATTGTTTAGCTGTCTTCTCGCGGGGGGCGTGCAGGCCCAGGCTCCGCTACCGTTGATGCCCCTTCCAGCTCAAGTGAAGCCAGGGGATGGCGAGTTTCTTATCACCAACGGGTTCGGCGTCACGCTCGAGGGCTTTCAGGAGCCACGGCTGGAACGAGCCAAACAGCGGTTCCTGAATATGCTTTCACGGCAAACCGGAATCCCGTTGTGGCGCGAGGCGGTGCTCAACAAAGCGTCGTTCTTTATCCACACCAAGGGCGCCAGCGCACCGGTGCAGCAGGTAGATGAAGACGAGTCGTATCATTTGCAGATCACGGCCAATGAGGTTCATCTCGAAGCCGCGAATCCGCTGGGCGTGCTGCATGGCCTGCAAACGTTTCTGCAGCTGGTCCGCATCACGCCGCGAGGCTTCGTCGTTCCCGCGATGACGATTGACGATCAGCCACGGTTTCCCTGGCGGGGATTGATGCTGGACGTGGGCCGGCATTTTCAGCCGCTCGATGTGGTCTATCGCACGATGGACGGCATGGAAGCGGTAAAGCTGAACGTTTTCCATTGGCACCTCTCGGAAGACCAGGGTTTCCGGGTGGAGAGCAAACAATTTCCCTTACTGCAGGAGAAGGGCTCTGACGGCCTTTTTTATACCCAGGAAGAAATCCGCAAGGTGATCGAATATGCACGGGACCGCGGCATTCGCGTGGTGCCGGAGTTCGACATGCCTGGGCATGCCACGGCTTGGTTCGTTGGCTATCCGGACCTGGCCAGCGGCTCGGGCCCGTACCAGATCGAGCGCAAGTGGGGTGTGTTCAACCCCGCAATGGATCCCACCCGTGACAGCACCTACACCTTTCTCGACAGCTTCATCGGCGAAATGACTGCGCTGTTCCCCGACGCCTATTTCCACGTGGGAGGAGATGAGTGCAACGGCAAGGAGTGGGACGCGAACCCGCGCATCCAGCAATTCATGAAGGCGCATGCGATCAAAGACAATGCCGCCCTGCAGGCTTATTTCAGCGCCAAAGTGCAAACGATGGTTGCCGCCCACGGGAAAATCATGGTGGGTTGGGACGAGGTTCTTCAGCCGGGCACTCCTAAAGACGTGGTCATTCAGTCCTGGCGCGGTCCGCAGTTCGTCGGCCAGGCGGTGAAAGGCGGGAATCGCGCGCTATTGTCGGCCGGCTACTACATCGACTTGAACCAGTCCGCGGCGGAGCACTATGCAGCTGACCCGGAGGGTGCCGGGCCAACGACTCTCAGCAGCGAAGAGAGCAAGCGGATTCTCGGCGGCGAAGCGACCATGTGGTCAGAGTTCGTCACCCCGGAGAATATCGATAGCCGCATCTGGCCGCGCACTGCCGCCATTGCCGAACGCTTCTGGTCGCCACGCAGTACGCGTGACGTGGCATCGATGTACGCACGCATGGCGCTCATTTCGCAAAAGCTGAACTACTATGGCTTGCAACACAACTCCAGCTATCCCGCTATGCTTAGCCGTATGACCGGCGAGCCTGATCCGTTACCACTCCGCGTGTTCGGCGACGTCATGCAACCTCCTCGGCTCTATGCACGCGAAGAGCTGCACGAATACGACGCCTTCTCGCCGCTGAATCATATGATCGACGCCGTTCCACCGGAAAGCGACACCGCGCGCCAGTTTCTTGATATGGTCAACCGCATCGTCGCTGGAAAGGCTTCGCGGGAGGATTGGGAGCAGGCACAGGAATGGCTGGTGCTGTGGCGCGACAACGACGCGCAGCTACAGCCTCTACTGCCCAGATCGGAATTGACGAAAGAGCTGGCGCCGGTTTCGACTAATTTGCACCTTGTCTCGCAGGCAGGCCTGGATGCCATTGGCTATCTGCACGAACACCACAACGCTCCCGCAGCCTGGAAGACCCGGGAAGTGACCTTTCTGAAGCAATCTGAAAAACCGCAGGCCGTGCTGTTGAACATGGTTGCGCCCGCGGTTTTGAAGCTGGTGCAAGCCACCATCACTCCCTAAGGATTGAAACATGCGCGTAACAGGATTCATCGAGACTGCAAACTATGAGTGATGGCCGTTGGGTACTTTTGATTGCCAGTGAACTGGGTGGTACGAACTCAGTATCGGACCGGGCCATGGATCGCCTCTGCGGAGCGATCACCGAAGAAGGCTACGAGGTCATCAGGACCTCAACGCCGGAAGATGGACTTTCGATGGTTCAATCGGATCCATCGTACAGCGCTATCCTGCTGGACTGGGATCTGGAGCAAGAACACCAGTTCGATGAACGCGCGGCGCTAAAGATTATTCGCGCAGTCCGCCGCAGAAATAAAAAAGTGCCGATCTTCCTGATCGCCGACCGTACGCTGGTCAGTGAGCTGCCGCTGGAGGTGGTCAAGCAGGTCCACGAGTACATTCACCTGTTCGGAGATACGCCTGCCTTCATCGCCAACCGGGTGGATTTCGCCGTTGCCCGATATGACGAGCAGTTGCTGCCTCCCTACTTCCGCGAGCTCAAGAAGTACACCGATCAGGGCGCTTACTCCTGGGACGCCCCGGGACACATGGGCGGGGTCGCTTTTCTTAAGCATCCGGTGGGCATGCAGTTCCATCGCTATTTCGGTGAAAATCTGCTGCGCGCCGACCTGGGTATCTCCACCTCATCGCTCGGCTCGTGGCTAGACCACATCGGGCCTCCTGCAGAATCGGAGCGCAATGCGGCGCGCATCTTCGGCGCCGACTGGACCTTCTACGTTCTGGGCGGTTCTTCCACTTCAAACCAGATCGTGGGCCATGGCGTCATTGGTAACAATGACATTGTTCTGATCGACGCAAACTGCCACAAGTCGATCTGCCACTCGCTCACGGTCACGGGTGGACGCCCAGTGTACTTCAAGCCCACCCGAAATGGGTACGGGATGATCGGGCTGGTGCCGTTGCGCCGCTTCTCCCCAGAGTACATTCGGGAGCTCGTGGCACAGAGCCCGTTCAGTGCCGACGCAGCATCGCAAGAGCCTACCTATGCCGTGGTTACGAACTCCACTTATGATGGCTTCTGCTACGACGTACTTCGGGTCACCAGCGAACTGGCGCGCAGCGTGCCCCGCATCCACTTCGACGAGGCGTGGTATGCCTATGCCAAGTTCCACGCCATTTATCGCGGACGCTTCGCTATGGATGTGCCCGAAGATATGCCGAATCGGCCGTTGCTGTTCGCGGTGCAGTCCACGCACAAGATGCTTGCCGCTTTCTCCATGGCATCGATGATCCACGTCAAGCTAAGCGACCGTGCTCCACTCGATTTCGACCAGTTCAACGAATCCTTCATGATGCACGGCACCACTTCTCCTTTCTATCCCATGATTGCGTCGCTCGACGTGGCGACGTCGATGATGGATGAACCGGCGGGCCCGACGTTAATGTACGAGACCATTCAGGATGCAATCAGCTTCCGGAAAGCCATGTCTTCGATCGCCCACCGGCTGCGCTCCACGAATGGTGAGGAATGGTTCTTCAGAATCTACCAGCCGGATACCGTCGCCGATCCGACAACCGGAGCGACCTCTCTCTTTGAAGAGACCCCGGATTCGTTGCTCATCAACTCGCCAACCTGCTGGACGCTCAAGCGGGAAGACGACTGGCATGGGTTCAAGGACGAGGATATTGCCGAAGACTACTGCATGCTTGATCCGACCAAGGTCACGATTCTCATGCCCGGGATCAATTCGCGCGGCGAGCTTGCGGATTGGGGTATCCCTGGAGCGATCCTGACGGAGTTTCTCGATGCCCGGTTGGTGGAGATTGCCCGCACCGGCGACTACACCGCATTGATCCTATTTTCCGTGGGAACAAGCAAAGGCAAATGGGGTAGTTTGCTGGAAACACTGTTCGAGTTCAAGCGGCTCTACGATAACGAGGGCACGTTATACGAAGCACTACCCGACCTGGTCGCAGAACACCCGCTTCGTTACCGTGACATGACGTTGAAGGAACTGAGCGACGAGATGCATGCTGCCATCGGACAATTGGATCTGACCAACCTGCTGCACCAGGCATGTGACGTAGATCCGGATCCCGTGCTAACCCCGGCACAAACGTACCAGAAGCTGATACGTAATGGCACCGAGAAAGTCCGGATATCCGAGATGGCGGGGCGGCTGGCCGGCGTGATGCTGGTTCCCTACCCTCCCGGGATTCCGGTGCGCATGCCTGGAGAGCGGTTGGGCGATGCCAACAGCCCGATCATTCGTCTTCTGTTGGCGCTGGAGAAATTTGGCAAGCAGTTTCCCGGGTTTGAGCGCGAGGTGCACGGGATTGAGATAGGAGCGGACGGCGAATACTGGATGCGGAGCATCATCGAATCGACCGCTCCGCCGGCGAACGGGAAGAAGGCGGCCTCTCCGGCACGCAATATCAAACGCAGGAAGAAGAAGCCAGGTCATCCGAACCCAGTCTCGAAAGGAACGGTCTAAATTCAAGGTTAGAGTGCCGCGCCTACGGCGCTCCCACGGCACGCCGGGGCGGGCAAGATCATCATGATTGCTATCCCAGCCCTTCCGGGGGCTGACGTTTGGAGCCGGCCCTCCGGGCCTCGACGAGTCAGGCGGACAACCCTGACCCATTTTTCTGCAGCCTGTGACACCGTCTAGTGGGGTGTTCGTGGTGCCCCGTGGAGGAAATCCGGATAGGTGGGGCCAATAACGATTTTCTTCCAAATGCTTTCCTCAGCCCTCAGAGGATTTCGTGGTCGATTGAGTAGAAGCAATCGTGGGCTTCGCCCCTCTTTTTCGGCCCACGTACGCCCCACGGCACGCCGGGGCAGGTGGGGCGAACGTGGGGCACCCGTCCGATTTCCTCTGGCTTCAGGTCGGGCCTTCGGGGCTGTGAGTTAGTCTAGGCAGTGCGCCTATGCCCAGTGTAAGCGGTCCGTCGCAGCTCAAAGTTCCCAGGCGCCGTTGGCGCATCGCTTTTCTACTCGGCATAGGGGTGCTGGTCAACTACTTCGACCGGGTCAACCTGTCGGTGGCCCATGCGGCGCTCATCACCACGTTTGCGATCTCCAATGTCGCCTTCGGGTACCTTTCCGCCGCCTACAACTGGACCTACGCGCTTTGCCAGCTTCCTGTCGGAGTCGTGTTGGATAAATTCGGGGTGCGCCGGGTGGGGCGGATCAGCACTTTTATCTGGAGCGTCGCCTCTTTCGCCGCGGCCCTTACGCCCAGCCTGGGCGGCTTCTTCGGCGCGCGCCTGCTGCTGGGCATCGGGGAAGCTCCCACCTTTCCATCCAATGCAAAAGCCATCGGCTACTGGTTTCCTGCGAAGGAGCGGAGTTCGGCTACGTCGATTTTCGACGGCTCGGCAAAATTCGCATCCGCGATTGGCGTGCCGCTGATTGGCATGCTGCTGCTGAAGGTCGGCTGGCGGTGGAGTTTCGCCGCCACCGGCATGGTTAGCTTTCTCTACTTCCTGCTCTTCTGCTGGGTCTATCGCGATCCGGTCGATGACCCAGAACTCACAGCGCAGGAACTCGACTACATCCTGGAGAAAGACAGCGCCGCCCCGGTTCTACCCGCGGAAACAGCGTCGCTCGGCTACCTATTACGACAGCCCAAAGTAATCGGGATAACCCTCGGCTTTGGAGCTTACAACTACGTCTTTTACCTGCTCCTTACCTGGCTGCCCAGTTATCTCTCCTCCGCCCTGCATATTGATCTGCTGCACTCGTTCCTCTATACCGGCGTGCCCTGGCTGATTGGCACGGCAAGCGAATGGCTGATAGGCGGATGGCTGGTGGACCATCTGCTGGAACGGGGATGGAATGCCAGCCGGGTGCAACGCGTGGTGCTGATCGGCGGCACTTCCATGGGACTTGGCATCGTCGGGGCAGCTTATGCGCAGACAGCTACCAGCGCGCTGATATGGATCAGCATGTCCCTGGCGGGATTGTCGGCTGCCTCAGCCGTCGGCTGGTCTGTACCCTCTCTGATCGGCCCCCGTGGTAGCGTGGGCACGTTGGCCGGCATCCAGAATTTTTCCAGCCAGATCTCAGGAATTGTGGCGCCCATTGTGACCGGCTACCTGGTAACCGCCCGCCACTCTTTCGGTTGGGCTTTTGGCGTGGCCGGCATTTACCTGTCTATCGGGATATCGGCGTACATCTTCTTACTGGGCCGGCTGGAAAAAATTCCCAGCGAGCATCCCAGCTAGCGTCAGCGAGCTGCGTAGTCCTTAGTCTTCCCGGTGCCTGAGTTGAATACCGTGAAACTGCCGCTGGGATGGACGGTCAGCTTGAGATAGTTGGCCGCATCCGGTCCCGTGGGGTTGGCGATATACTCTGCCGCGGTGTTGTGGGTGCCGGCCTCGTCGGAGAAATGAAGCTGCCACAGGGTCTCCAGACCGGGCGCTTTCGCCAGCGTCTCGAAGGTGGGCGTGGAGCCGCCCTTCTTGGCGCCGTTGTTCATGATTGCTATGCGGGGCGCAATCGCATCCACCAGTGCCGGGCTCGAGCTCTGGAACAACCCATGATGCGACACCACCAGAATGTCGACCTTGCCCACCCTATTCACCGGACACATTAACTTCATTTCTTTATCCCAGGTGAGATCGCCCAAATCGATAATTTTGGTCTTGCCAAAGGTGAACAGGGTTCCAAGCGACCGAGAATTGTCGGTCGTGTCATCCGGCCTGGTCTCAGATTCCTTGCAGTAGGCGTTCGGTTGACCGGCGCCGGGCAGTGGGTGGTTGAGGACTTCACCATTGGAACTGATCACCACTGCCTTGATTCCCGGAATCGGCAAGAGGTCTCCTGGCTTGGGCGTGATGTGGCCGTAATGGCCGCTCGCCAGAATCTGCTGATAAGCGGGATAGGCTTTCTTGGTCGAGGGATCGGTGGGGCTGTCGGGTCCATGATCGATGAACGTGCCGACGGGCATACGTGCCAGGAGTTCCGGCAGGCCGCCGATGTGGTCAGCGTGATAGTGGGTGAACAGCAGATAGTCGATCTTAGTGACGCCGGCATCTTTGGCTGCGGCGGCAATGCGCCCGGCGTCGAGGCCGTTGTTTCCTGCCCATCCCGTATCGATCAGCAGCGACTTGCCTGCCGGGGTGACAAAGAGGGTCGATTGACCGCCATCCACGTCGATGAAATACACCTGCAAGTCGTGACTCGCAGCTTCCGCAGGGCTAGCAGCTCGCGCGAAGTGACTAGCGCCGAAGAGGAGCGCTATCAAAACAGCAGCCGAAAGATACCGCGCCTTTAATTTACGCACTGGGATCAAGGACCACCTTCATAAGATTTGGCTCGCCTGCGTGCAGCCGCTCGAACCACCGCGGACCATCGCGTAAGGGGGCGACCGCCGTAATCAATGACTTTACTTTAATTTTTCCATTCGCCAACAATTCCATGGCCTGCGGATACTCGCCGGAGGAAGCACACGATCCCTGGAGGCGAATCTGGCGTGAGACCACAGCCTGCAGCGGGATTTTAACCTGGGGAGAGATGTTGCCGATGAGCGTCACTGTTCCGCCCTTGCGCACACTGGCAATGGAAGCAGCAATGGTCTCCTCCCGGCCCACGGCTTCGAGGACAAGGTCGACGCCTCGACCCTCGGTCTGACGGAGGATTTCCTTCACCAGCTCGTTTCCGGAAAGCAGAAGTGTTTCGTCAGCACCGATGTTTTTTGCGGTCTCGAGACGGGTGTGATCGATATCCGCTATCAAAACTTTCGCAGCGCCAGCCGCCCTCGCCGCCTGTAGAGTGAGGAGACCGATCATTCCCGCTCCGATGACGAGAGCCGTCTCGCCACCTTTCATCTCTGAGACCCGCACCGCATGAAGCGCCACCGAGACCGCTTCGAGCATCGCCGCCTCCTGAAATCCCAGGCCGTCCGGCAGGTGGTAAGCGATGCGCTGGGGCACCACGACGAATTCCGCAAAGGCGCCGGCGCGGCGGTAGTCTCCGCAAGACACCCCGATCACCTGCCGGTTATTGCACAAGTTGATCTCCCCCTGGAGACAGAACTCGCAGAGGCCGCAGGAAACAGTGGAGTCGAACGTCACTCGATCGCCGGCCTTGAAGTTGTTCACGCCGGCCCCTACCGCGGCCACCACCCCTGCCGCTTCATGCCCCATGACAAGAGGCGGAATGCGCCTTCCGGAGGTGCCGTCGTAGCCATGTACGTCGCTGCCGCAGATGCCACAGGCGGCGACCCGCACCAGGATCTCGTCCGGGCCGGGCA
>DASRRN010000026.1:0-5376 GCA_035695685.1 Acidobacteriaceae bacterium
GCTGAAACGCGCCATGGACAGAATTGCCTGAATTTTTTGATTTAACCTGCAAAAGACGCCGCTCAAGGGTCGCTGCAGGAGAGGGTCTCGCAGTAAGAAGTCCCGGTCATGGGGACAACCCCGTGCAGAAAACGGGCTCACAGGTGAAAATAGATGCCGTGACCATTCTCCATCAGGACCGTCTTTTTCCCTCTGAACCCACCATCCGATCCATCGCCCGCCGGCTTTACGAAGCCGTTCGCAATCTACCGATCATCAGCCCGCACGGGCACTGTGAAGCGCGGTGGTTTGCGGAGAACGAGCCATTCCCCAACCCCAGCAGTCTCTTCATCGTTCCCGATCACTATGTGTTCCGCATGCTCTACAGCCAGGGTGTCGCCATGGAAGACCTGGGCATTGGCAAGAAGGAATTGGATGCCGACGAGGCGCGACGGATATGGATCCGCTTCGCTGAGCATTATTACCTTTTTCGCGGAACGCCCACACGTATGTGGCTGGACTTCGCCTTTGAGCAGTTGTTCGGTCTGGAAGAGCGGCTCTGCGCCAACAATGCCGGCGCTTATTACGAGACCATCAGCGCCAAACTGGCCTCTCCGGCTTTCCGGCCGCGAGCGCTTTACGATCAATTCAACATCGAGGTGCTGGCCACCACCAACCCGCCGCTGGATCCGCTGACCTTCCATCAGGCGATCCGCGACTCAAAATGGAAGGCCCGTATCGTGCCTACGTTTCGACCCGATTCGGTCGTCGACCCTGACTTCGATGGTTTTCGCGAGAATGTAAAGCGGCTGGGCGAGATGCACGGCGAGGATTGTTCGCGTTGGCAAGGCTATCTGCTGGCTCTTCGCCAAGCCCGTGAACGCTTCAAAAAGTTTGGCTGCACAGCCACCGACCACGGGCATCCGACCGCCAGGACAGCCGATCTTCCGCACACCGCGGCTGCGGCTCTCTTTGACCGGGTAATCGCCGGGGAGGCCAACGATGCTGAGCATGAGCTCTTTCGCGCGCAAATGCTGACCGAAATGGCGCGGATGAGTGTCGAAGATGGGTTGGTGATGCAGATCCACCCGGGCAGCCGGCGCAATCACAATCGCCAGATATTCACCCGCTTTGGCCGCGACGCCGGGGCGGACATTCCGATGCCAACCGATTATGTTCATGCGCTGCAGCCGCTGCTCGATCGCTTTGGCAACGACGCGTCGCTCACGATTATTCTTTTCACCCTGGATGAATCCACCTACAGTCGTGAGCTTGCGCCGCTGGCGGGGCACTACCCGTGCTTGCGGCTGGGGCCGCCCTGGTGGTTTTACGACAGCCCCGAAGGCATGATGCGCTTTCGCGAGCTGACCACTGAAACGGCGGGCTTCTATAACACGGTTGGATTCAATGACGACACCCGAGCCTTCCTGTCCATTCCAGCGCGGCATGACGTTGCGCGCCGTGTGGACTGCGCATTCCTGGCCCGGCTGGTAGCGGAACATCAGCTGGAGGAAGACGAAGCAGCCGAGCTGGCCCACGGCTTAGCCTACGATCTGGCCCGGAAGGCGTACCGGCTATGAGCCTCTATTGCCACGAGGGCGGCCCGGAAGCCGAGCTTTCGCTCTCGTTTCTCCGTGACACACTCTACCGGGCCCTTAATCAGCTCGGGAGGAGACGCAAGGTTCTGGCCGTGCCCCCGGATGGCAGCCGCTTCCATTCCCAGGCTGGCCCACTTACCCAATATGCCTACCAATATTATGGTGACCGTCTGGGCTGTGTTCTGCCCGCATTGGGAACGCATACAGCGATGACGCCGGCTGCGCTCACGCGTATGTTCGGCGATATTCCGCAGTCTCTTTTTGCGGTGCACAACTGGCGAACCGACGTAGTCACGCTGGGCGAGTTGCCGGCAAGCTTCATCCAGGAGCAGTCAGGCGGTTTGCTCGATTACACCTGGCCGGCCCAGGTGAACCGCATGATTCCCGAAGGAGGCTTCGACCTGGTGCTTTCGCTTGGCCAGGTGGTGCCGCACGAAGTGATCGGTTTGGCCAATTACAACAAAAACATCCTCATCGGTACGGCGGGGCCGCTCAGCATTGGCCGCAGTCACTACCTCGGCGCGGTGGTGGGCATGGAGCGCATCATGGGCAGGGCAGACAATGCCGTAAGGCGAGTCCTGAACCGCGCCAGCGATGAATTTCTTCGCGATATTCCGGTCGTGTATGTGTTGACCGTAGTGGGCACGAATCAAACCGGCCAGCTGGTGGTGCGCGGCCTCTTCGTGGGGGATGACCTCGAGTGCTTTCGCCTGGCCTCGGAGCTCAGCGTCCAGGTGAACATCAAGTTGATGGATCGGCCTATCCGCAAAGCTGTTGTCTACCTGGATCCAGAGGAGTTTCACAGCACCTGGCTGGGGAACAAGGCCATTTACCGTACCCGGATGGCGCTGGCCGACGGCGCGGAGCTGATCGTGCTCGCTCCCGGGGTCAAGCAGTTTGGAGAAGACCCTACCATCGACCGCCTGATTCGCAGGTATGGCTATCATGGCACCCCGGCAACGCTCGACAAGGTAAATAAGAACCCTGATTTGGCGGCCGAGCTTAGCACCGCGGCTCATCTCATCCACAGCTCATCGGAAGGCCGCTTTCACATTACTTATTGTCCCGGGGGGTCTCAGCCGGGAGGAAACAGAAGGCGTAGGATTCGGTTATGCCGACCTGGCAAGCACCATCGCGCGGTACGACCCGGCAAAAATGCACGATGGCTACAACGCCGTCGATGGTGAGGAAGTATTCTTCATTTCCCATCCCGCTCTGGGCTTATGGGCTGCATCCGGGTCTTTTGTGGGGTTTGGTGGGGCCACGACACCGCATGCGGTCCCGCCTGCCCCGGCTAGCCGTGGGGCCAGCCGGGACCGTACATAATGATCCCTGGCTGGCGCCGCGTGGCAAAAGATCCGGATCTACAGACAGATTCGCGGCGGTTTAGGTACCTGCCCGGGCCAAATTTCGCATCGAACAGAGAAGCTGCCCAATAAAAGTGTTCCGGAAGGGTACCAATGGAATTCCATGTTTCCCGTGAAGCACGCGACCGTTACGAGTTCAACCAGACACTTTTTGCTTTCAGCGGCAACGTAGTTTTCGCCAATCTCGCCAGCAGCCGGGAGTTCGCCTTCCGCATGAACGAGCGGCGGGGAGCGGAAAAAGACCCATCCCAGACGATACAGCCCGGGGCACTTTATGCCATGGGCCTGATCGATGAGATGAGTCACGTCGTAGTCGAATATTATCGCCAGCGCCTCGATCCTAAAGTCATGGCTGGGGCGTTGGAATGGTTCGACAGCCGCATCGGCAAAGAGGAACTGGACAAGACGATACTGGCCTTTGTGGAGCGATTTCCCACAGCTGATGTCTATCGCAAGGAAAGAACCCCCACCGAGTGGCTGGCGGGCCAAACGGATGGCATCGCCCACCGGGCTGTGGCTTTCGAAGAGATGATGCTGTTGTGGCTGGCAAACTCCAATCCGGCTTTCAAACCATTCTCTGAGTTGTTTACGGACCAGTCGCTCGCGGCGGTCACACGTTATCAGCAGATCACCACCGGGCTGCGTGACTTCTTTAGCACCCGGCCACCCCTGGGCACGAAAAAGCTCAACCTGATCGACCTGCTGCGAGCCCCAGCACTGGCTTCGCCGGATTCACTCAGCGGCCAGATCGCGTATATCGTTGAGCACTGGGCAGATCTGATTGGCGACTCGTTGAAGCGGTTGCTGCTAGCCATCGACGTGCTTAAGGAAGAAGACGTTGCCATCTGGATGCGGTTCCATCCCCCCGACGCCCAAGGACGGAGGCGAAACTTCCCCTGGAGCATCGACAAGCGGGGGGAAGTGCCGTCCTACAGCACGGCAGCCGAGGAGAGCGAGCGTTTCAGCCAGGACCAGGAGTGGATGCCCACCACCGTGCTCATCGCCAAGAGCACCTACGTGTGGCTGGAGCAGCTTTCACGGCAATACGGCCGCCATATTTATCGCCTGGACCAAATTCCCGATGAAGAGCTTCGCCGCCTGGCAGGGCACGGGATCAATTCTCTTTGGCTGATCGGCGTGTGGGAGAGAAGCACGGCGTCGCAGACCATCAAGCAATTGTGCGGCAACCACGATGCGGTAGCTTCGGCTTATTCCCTTTACGGATACGACATTGCTCATGATCTGGGTGGAGAGTCAGCCTACAGCAACCTGCGCGACCGCGCCTTCGCCCACGGTATGAGGCTGGCCAGCGACATGGTTCCTAACCACATGGGTATCGATTCCAACTGGGTCATCGAGCACCCGGAATGGTTCATGTCTCGCCCTGACAGCCCCTATCCGGCCTACCGCTTTGAAGGACCGGACCTCTCCCGCGACGGCCGGGTAGAGATCAAGATTGAGGATCATTACTACGAGCAATCCGATGCGGCCGTAGTCTTCCGCCGTCGCGACAAGTGGACCGGCGATACCCGTTACGTCTATCACGGCAACGACGGCACCAGCTTTCCCTGGAACGACACCGCCCAACTCGACTACCTGAACCCGGCCACACGGGAACAGGTGATCCAGACCATTCTGCACGTGGCCAGGCTGTTTCCCGTCATTCGTTTTGACGCTGCGATGACGCTGGCCAAACGCCATTTCCAGCGCTTGTGGTTCCCCATTCCCGGCACCGGCGGAGCCATCCCTTCGCGCGCAGAGTACAGCATGAGCAAGGCTGAATTCGATCGTGCCATGCCGGAAGAGTTCTGGCGCGAGGTGGTGGATCGGGTGGCTAAGGAGGTTCCCGGCACCCTGCTGTTAGCGGAAGCCTTCTGGCTCATGGAGGGCTATTTTGTTCGCACCCTGGGTATGCATCGGGTCTACAACAGCGCCTTCATGAACATGATGCGCGATGAGGATAACGCGAAGTACCGCTCGGTGATCAAGAACACCATTGAGTTCGACCCGGATATTCTCAAGCGTTACGTTAACTTCATGAGCAATCCCGATGAACGAACGGCGATTGACCAGTTCGGCAATGGAGACAAGTGCTTCGGGGTCGCGACCATGATGGCAACCCTTCCTGGCTTACCCATGTTCGGCCATGGGCAGATCGAGGGCTTCACCGAAAAATACGGGATGGAGTTCCGCCGCGCTCGTTACCAGGAGGATCCGGATCGAGGATTGGTGGCCCGTCACGATCGGGAGATTGCACCACTCCTCCACCAGCGCTGGCTGTTCGCCGAGAGCGAGAATTTTCTGCTGTTCGATTTTTATCGGCCCGACGGTTCTGTGGATGAGAATGTCTTCGCCTACTCCAACCGGCGCGGCGATCACCGGGCATTGGTCATCTACCACAACCGCTTTGCCAGCACCTACGGTACGATCCA
>DASRRN010000027.1:0-4312 GCA_035695685.1 Acidobacteriaceae bacterium
GGTCTTTCCGGTGGCCGACTCTGATTGCGCGATTTCGTTCTCATGGTGGGGAAACATCAGGTCCTCCCCGCCGGCGTGCAGGTCGAAGCTCTCGCCCAGGTACCGGAGCGCCATGGCGGAGCACTCGATATGCCAGCCGGGACGGCCAGGGCCGAGCCTGGTGTCCCAGTGTTCCCCGGGCTTGGCGGCCTTCCAAAGGGCAAAATCGCGGGCCGAATCCTTGTCGTACTCGTCCAGATCCACCCGCGCGCCGTCGGTGATGGCGGAGAAATCCTTTTTGGATAGCTTGCCGTATTCGGGAAATCCGGCTATGCGGAAATACCAGGAGCCATCTGGGGCTTTATAGGCAAGGTCCTTCGCCGCCAGCCGCTGGATCAGATCAACCATCTGCGGGATGTTCTCCGTAGCCCGGGCGATAATCTCCGGCCGTTCGCAGCCGAGTGCGTCCAGATCCTGAAAGAAGGCCCGCTCATATTTCTCGGTGTATTTGTTTATGGGCAAATGGGCGGCGGCGGCGTTACGGATGATCTTATCGTCCACGTCCGTTATGTTCATGACATGGAGTAACTTGCGCCCCTTCTGTTTCAAGAAGCGGCGGAGCACATCCAGTTGCAGGAAGGTGCGAAAGTTGCCGATGTGCCCGTAGTCGTAGACCGTGGGTCCGCAAACATAAATGCGCAGCGTCTCGCCATCGGAAGGCTCGAGATCTTCGACAGTGTTAGAGAGTGTGTTGAAGAGACGGATGGTCATCCAGGTTGGGAGCTATCAGAGCCTCATGGTAACTTTTCGAGCAGCCAGCGTCCACCTGGGCGGACTTGCTGGTATCCAGGTTGGCATACCACTACCCGGATTTCCTGCCACGCAGCACTGGACAGGGCCGCGTATGCACCTTTCTTTAAGGAAAGGCGCATGATGTTTGCCAACGTCACCAACTTCTACAGGAAATCCGGGGCTAGGGCAGCAGACGCTTGACTTCGGCCATGGATTTCCCTTTCCAATGGCGGGTAAAGTTGTCGAGCGTGCAAAGAGAAACGCTGCGCATGCGATCCACATAGAGCGCACCCGACAAATGATCGATCTCGTGCTGCAAGATGCGGGCGTGCCAGCCGGATGCACGAATCACTTTCGGCCGGCCCTGGCCATCGAGACATTCGACCTTTACCTTGCGCGCGCGAGGCACCAGCGCTACCAAGCCAGGAAGGCTCAGGCAGCCCTCAAAAAACTCGACCTCCGGCGCTTCTTCAAACGTGACCACGGGATTGATGATGACTTCGAAAGCCACCGGCTTGCGCTCCCGCTCGGCCAGCATCTCCCGGCTAAAGTCCTTCATATATTCTTCGCGGTCTTCGATCACGGCGAGCTGCAACGGCAAACCCACCTGCGGTGCGGCCAGCCCCACACCCGGCGCGTCGTGCATCGTCTCGCGCATGGAGGCGATCAGTTCCTGCGTGCTGGGCAACAGGATCTCCTCCGGCCGCAGAGGCCGGGCGCGTCCTCGGAGTACTGGTTCACCAGCCGATCTGATCTTCAGAATCATTTTTTTCCCAGGGCCAGCGAGGCATTGGCGGTCAGGTCCAGGGGCGCAAACTCGCCAGCCAGGAACCTGGGCCAGGCTGCAGCCGCAATCATGGCCGCATTGTCGGTGCAGAGCACTACCGTCGGGAACGCGATTGGCAACCCTCGCCTTTCGGCTTCCTCAGTGAAGCGCACCCGCAGTTCACGGTTTGCAGCCACGCCGCCAGAAACCAGGATGCTTTCCGCACCCAGCGCTTCGGCAGCCTGAAAGGTTTTTCGCTTGAGATCCTCGACCACGGCACGTTGAAATGACGCGACCAGCCCCAGTGTTCTGGCATCGCACAAGGCGAGCGCCTCCGCCGGCCCTGCTGAGGGAAGAGCGGCCAAGGCTTCACGACGGCGCTCGATCGAGGGGTAGAGGTCGTGAATCTGAACATAACGAAGTACCGCTGTTTTGATGCCGCTGAAGGAGAAGGCAAATCGATCCGCTGGAGCATTTGGGCGGTGAGCTTTTTGTTTGACCTGGGTAAGGGTAAAGGCGACGGCCGAAGGATCCCCATGCGGAGCGAGCGCATCGATCCAGGGACCGCCCGGGTAGCCCAGTCCCAGCAGCTTCGCGACCTTGTCAAAGGCTTCACCGGCGGCATCGTCGAGCGTGGCGCCGACGTTGCGGTAGGTAAAGCTCTCGCCCTGGTAGCGGACGAGGTAGAGATGGGTATGGCCACCCGAAACTACCAGGGCCAGAGACCGGGTGTTACCCAGCTGCATGGTTTCGCTGTGGGCTAACAGGACGGCGTGAATGTGGCCCTCAAGGTGGTTTACGGCGATGAGTGGCCTTGCCAACGCGAAGGCCAGCGCCTTGGCGTAAGCAACCCCAACCAGGAGTGCGCCCGCCAGGCCGGGACCCTCGGTCACTGCGATCGCTTCCAGATCAGAGATGCGGATGCCCGCTTTAGCCAGCGCCGTGCGGACTACGGGAACGATATTGCGCAGATGTTCGCGCGAGGCGAGTTCCGGAACTACACCGCCATAAGGCGCATGGATTGCAATCTGCGAAGCCACGATGCTCGAGAGTACACGACGCCCGCACTCGACCACCGCTGCCGCAGTTTCATCACAGGAGCTTTCGATGGCGAGAATCATGCTGCTGCCTGGGCTGCGGCATGATTCGCCCTCAGCGCCAGAAAGTAGCTGGCTGGGTTGACTCACGTTTCTATAGTAGTAGGAATGGAACCCAACGCAGCACGGGATGCGGCAGCGGCGATCGTGGCCCGGCTGCGCGCCGCCGGGCACCAGGCTTATTTCGTTGGTGGCTGCGTGCGCGACTTGCTGTTAGGCCGTTCACCTAAGGACTTCGACGTAGCCACCAGCGCGACGCCGGATCAGGTACTCACCCTGTTTGAGGAGACCTTCGCCGTCGGCGCACACTTCGGCGTGGTTCTGGTGTGCAGCCAGGAGATCGTGACCGAGGTCGCTACCTTTCGCAGCGATGGCGCCTACTCCGATGGCAGGCACCCGGATGCAGTGCGATTTTCCACCAGCCCGGAAGAGGACGCGAAGCGTCGGGACTTCACCATCAACGGCATGATGCTGGACCCGGCCGACGGCTCGGTCCTCGACATGGTGGGCGGCATGCAAGATCTGAATGCCGGCTTGATCCGTGCTATTGGCGACCCCGGCGAGCGATTCGCAGAAGACAAACTGCGCATGTTGCGGGCGGTACGATTTGCGGCCCGCTTCTCCTTTGATATTGAGCCGGCGACCGCGAAGGCGATCCAGCGATTGGCGCCGGCCGTGAGCCAGGTGAGCTCCGAGCGGGTGCGGGATGAGCTGAACCGGATGCTCACCGAGGGTCAAGCCCGCCGCGCCTTCGAGATGCTGGATGCGACCGGGTTGCTGGCCCAGGTGCTGCCTGAAGTGGTCAGGCTAAAAGGGGTAGCGCAGCCTCCGCAGTATCACCCCGAAGGCGATGTTTGGGTGCATACGCTGTTGTTGCTTGACGGGCTCCCCGCCGACTGCCCCTCGGCCCTGGCTTGGGGCGCTCTGCTGCACGACATTGGTAAACCGGCGACGTTTCGCGTGGCGCCTGACCGCATCCGTTTTGATGGGCATGTGGAGACGGGAGTTCATATCGCCGAGGCAATCTGCCGCCGTCTGCGATTTCCCAACTACGAAACGGAGCAGATCCTATCGCTCATTGCCAACCACATGCGTTTTGCTGATGTGCGCAAGATGAAGGAGTCGACGCTGAAGCGGTTCTTCCGCCTGGAGCACTTTGATCAGCACCTGGCGCTGCATCGCCTCGACTGTCTTGCCAGCCACGGATCACTCGATTTGTACGATTTCGCCCGGCAGAGGTTTGAAGCATTACCGGAGGCAGAAGTTCGGCCCCACTTGTTGCTGAGTGGCAAGGATCTGATTGAAGCTGGCTATCGACCCGGGCCACAGTTCAGCCAGATGCTCGCCATGGCTGAAGACGCGCAGCTTGAAGGAACGATTCACAGCCGTGAGCAGGCGCTCGCGCTTATCCGGGAACGATGGCCGCGACTTTGAACAGAAAAGCAGATTTCTACACCCGGTCGATGTGGTAAAGAATCGCCTGAGGGAACCATCGCTGCGATGCTTTGTATTAGGGCACGGCCGAAAGGCCAAGAAGAATCCGGGCTTTACAGGCTGCGGAAAAACCGAATTCTTTGAAGGGGACGGCCTTCAGGCCGTCCGTAAGTGATTGAAAATCTGTTCGGCTTTAGCCGCTGAGGGGACGGGTTTCGCCCCCTGTTCGACCTTTTTCCGCAGC
>DASRRN010000028.1:0-10945 GCA_035695685.1 Acidobacteriaceae bacterium
AGCCAATCCTCTGCTGGGCCCGACGGCGGCGAAAACGAAGCCCCCAACCAGGTGGCTGACCCAGTGCGCGCCAAAAAAGATGCCGGGGTGGGGGACTACTACCTGAAGTCGCATGACTACGAGGGAGCCCTGCTCCGCTACAAGGACGCTACGATGGCCGATCCCACCAATGTCGAGGCCATTTTTGGTTTGGCCGAATCCCAGCGCATGCTCAAGAAAAACGCGGACGCGGCGCGGAACTACCAGCTCTATCTGGAGATCGTGCCTAACGGTCCGAAAGCCAAGCAGGCTCTCAAAGCGCTCAAAACTCTGGGGTCGGGCGGGTAGTTCGCGAACAAAAGTTGTAGTTACCATCGCAGGTGCATCCCGACTTTTAAGTTTTCTCTCGACACCCGCGTGTTTTACACTTCCGCGAGGTTAGGGAGAAGTCGCGCGTATGCACGCGGTCCTCGAACAGGTGGTAAGCCAGATCGCCGCCGAAGTGCGTCACCTCGACGCCGGCGCGGCACAGCAACATCCCGGGGGTCTGGCATATAAGTGGAATGCGCAAGAGGTGATCGAGCACCTGGTGCTTGGTTACCGCCTGACCACGACTGCGCTCGAGACCCGGCTCAACAAAGGGCGCCTTTCCCGAAACCAAAATCGCACTTATCTGCAGTGGTCGCTGCAGTTCATGATCCTGACGTTCGGAACTCTGCCACGGGGGGTGCCGGCACTGGAGGAAACGATGCCCATCCCGGGGCGTTTTCCGGTGATGAGTGGACGAGAGCTGAGCGATCTTTTGCGCCAGGAAATCGAGGCCATGGACACCGTGCTCGATGCCTGCCGGCGCAGGTTCGGTATGGAGCGGGTGGGTACGCATCCATTGCTTGGGCCGCTACGGGTAGATCAGTGGCGCCGCTTTCACGTGGTGCATGGACTCCACCACGTAGCCCAGGTGCGATCGGTGACAGAGCAGGTGCCGCCAGCCCCTGTCCCGCTGAAACTGACCAGAGAGAATCTAGTGGAAAAATTGCATATACCAGCCCAACGTCCATTGGCCTAGAAAAATGCTGTAGATTCCAGCCAGACTGAGCATGGTACCGAAGGGAACTGGCATTTGCCCTGGCGGCAATTGATCATTGGTGGCTGCGTGGCGATGAAACAAGATCGTTCCCACCCCGAACAGGGCTCCTGCAATTACCGCCAGGAACAGGACGAGCCCTGCTTGGCGCAGCCCGAGCCACGCTCCCAGCATGGCCAGGAGCTTCACGTCGCCCATCCCCATACCCATCCTGCGCCGGGCCAGCCAATAGGCTCCAGCAATGAGCAGCAGTGCCGCGGCCGAAGCTGCGGCGGCCAGCAGAGACAGGCTCGCCGCGCGCAGGACGGCCGCATAGGTCCAGACCCCGTTTTCGAAGCCGGGGCGCAGGCCGGCAAACACGATTCCGGCCACCAATCCGGGCAAGGTGAACCAGTCGGGCAGTAGTAGCGTCTCCGCATCCATCACCGCCAGCCCCAGCAACAGGAAGCAGAGGAAGGCCCAGCAGCCTGCCAGCCAGCCGAACGAAAAGTGCAGGCAGCACAGCAGAAAAAGGATGCAAATGGCTAGTTCGATGAGTGGATAGCGCAAGGAGATGCGGCCTCCGCATTTCCTGCACGCGCCCCCCAGCAGCAGCCAGCTCAGCACGGGAATATTGTCCCAGCTCGCAATCGGCTGGTTGCACTGGCGGCAATGCGAGCGAGGCCATATGACCGACTCGCCAGCGGGCAGCCGCACGATGCAGACATTCAGGAAACTTCCCAGCAGCAAACCGAATAATCCAAAAAAGATGCAAGGCATCATGAGTGAAGACCACAGTAACAGTCGTGGCGGAATCCTCAAGACGATGTGTGAGAACCCGATCTCCAAACCTCAGTCACGCAGGGACGTCCGAGCTTAGCCCAGGACGTCAGTCCGGGCTGGAGTTTCTCATTTCCAGGGTCCAAACGTATGGTATTTGACCAAGAGTGGTTCTATTTGGATGCTGAGTTTTTGGCTTTGTATCAGGGCACGACTTCAGTCGGGCCGTAAAGGGAGGAAAGAGAATTGGGCTTTAGCCCCTGCAATGGCAATTTTGCACGAAATGCATTGCGCATCGATGGTTCAGAACCCCGTCAAAACAGGACTGGTACACCTACTTGGCAGAGAAAAAAGGCGCAGGGGCTAAAGCCCAGATTTTTGTTGGCCTTGTGCGGCACGACTGAAGTCGTGCCCTGATACAAAGCAAAACCCAAAACTGAAGTTCGATAAATCATACCCCGGGCTCGAGAAAACGTAGAAAGTCCAGACCGCGGACGTCCCTGCGGGGACTGGAGTTTAAACGTCGGGTTCTCACACCCTCTCAAGCACATCGTTTACATTGTTGATATGAGTTCTGAGCGACCCCCGGCCACGGATTCGGCTGCGCTTTTCGCCGAAGCAGTGAGCATCATGGCCCGGCTGCGTGGTCCCGATGGATGCCCCTGGGATCGCGAGCAGAGCTTCGACACCATACGGAAATATACGCTTGAGGAAAGCTATGAGGTCTTCGACGCGATCGAGCGGCGAAACTGGCCCGACCTTTGCGAGGAGTTGGGCGATCTCCTGTTGCAAGTGCTCTTCTACGCGCAGATGGCGAGTGAAGCGGGCTACTTCACCGTGGCGGACGTGATCGCAGGCCTGAATCGGAAGCTGGTCCGCCGCCATCCGCACGTTTTCGGAGAGGAGGCTTCGATCGCTGCCGGTAACGGGGTAGAATCTGGGCTCCAAACCGACGGCATCGACGCATCCCAGGTGTTGCGCAACTGGGATGCTATTAAGCGATCAGAAAAGGCGCAGCCGGTCTCGTCGGCGCTCGATGGTATTCCACGGGCGCTTCCTGCTTTGCTTGAGGCTGCCAAGTTGGGAGGGCGCGCGCACAAGAGCGGCTTCGACTGGCCCGATGTCGAAGGCATCTTCGCTAAGCTGGAGGAAGAAACGGAAGAGCTGCGGCAGGCAATCCGTGCCTCCTCTGCAGATACGGGCGTTGTCTCCGAGGAGATCGTTTCCGAAGTCGGGGACATGCTCTTCACCATGGTTAACCTGGCGCGGCGGCTGCAGGTGGAACCGGAATTCGCGCTCCGCCACACTAACGCGAAATTCCGCCGGCGTTTTGCCGCCATGGAAGCCGCATCTGCCCAGCCCCTCGAGGCCTTGTCGGCCGCCCAACTGGAGTTGCTCTGGAGCCAGGCCAAACTTGCCGAAACCGCAGCGGCTTCGTCGCCACGATGAATTCCAATCCTGTCCTGATCCGGCCCTGTGTGGGCTTCGAGGAGTTCAGCGCCTGCGTGCAACTGCAGATCGAAGTGTGGGGGTATGGGGACCGTGATGTGGTTCCACGCCGCATGTTTATTGTCGGCCAGAGGATCGGCGGCCAGGTAATCGGGGCGTTTGATACCGCGCGGCCGGGCACAAACCCGGAAGGCGATGCCGGCAGCCTGATCGGGTTTGCCATGGCGTTGCCTGGCATCTCCCGGGGCCGGCCCTATTTGCACTCCCACATGCTCGCAGTCAACCCTGAATACCGCAACCTGGGCATTGGCCGCCGGCTCAAGCTTTTCCAGCGGGATGAGGCGATGGCACGGGGGATCCGGCGTATGGAATGGACCTTCGACCCGCTGGAGATCAAGAACAGCTTCCTCAACGTGGCCAAGTTGGGGGCCATCGTTCGCCGCTACGCGGCGAATTTTTATGGTGTATCCTCATCTCGGCTGCATGGTCAAGTTCCGACCGATCGGCTCTACGCGGAATGGTGGTTGGATAGTGATTGGGTTTGCTCTGCCCTGGGTGGCAAACCGGTTGCTCTTCCCACTGTGGAAGACGAAATTGCAGTACCGCACCAAATTGCTCAGTGGAGGCACTCCCCCGCAGATCTGAAACGCGTTCTTGATATACAAACCGGGAATCGAGAGCATTTTGAACAAGCCTTCGCACGCCAACTTGCGGTGATTGGTTTTAGGATCGATCCGGGGGGTAACGGCATCTTTCAGTTGGGGCGCTGGCAGGAGCCCGAATTTCCTCTTCCGGAGCAGTAGACAGGATCATGGGTGCGGTGCCAGCGAGCCCCACGGCACGCCGTGGCAAGCGGGGGAGGCGGTCCCGCTTTAAGTTTGAAAAACGCCACCGGGCCTCGATTGGAATTTCGGGAGCCACCAGGCGCCCTCACACTCAATAACAACCGGTATCGAGCGAGTTTTCATGAAGATTGAATCGATTGTCCTGCGTGAGCTAAGCATGTCTTTGGTCCACCCCTTCGCGACCAGCTTTGGTGAAACCAGGGAACGGCGCGTACTGCTGGTGGAAGTCCGGGCCGAAGGACTCTCCGGCTGGGGCGAATGCACTACGGGGGAGCATCCCTATTTCAGCGAAGAGTCGACAGATACGGCATGGTTAACCATCTTGCAGGAGCTCGTGCCCTTACTGACGGCTGCGGAAGAGCAGAGCGGCGGCAAGTGTCCCGGAATTTTTCGCCCGGTGCGCGGGCACCGCATGGCCAAGGCAGCGTTGGAAAATGCTCTGTGGGATCTGGAAGCGCAAATGCGCCGTATCCCCTTGTACGAGCTATTGGGCGGCACCCGGGAGACGATTGCCTGCGGGGTTTCCATCGGCATCCAGCCTTCGTTGGAAAAGCTGATGGAGAAAGTGGAGCAGGCGATTTCCCAGGGCTACCAGCGAATCAAATTGAAGTGCAAGCCGGGCCTGGATGTGGAGATGTTCGAGAAGGTTCGCCATCGATGGCCGGAGATTGTGCTTAGCTGCGACGCCAACTCCGCCTATCGACTGCGAGACGCGGACCACCTGACCACCTTCGATCAATTCCACCTGCTGATGATCGAACAGCCGCTGTGGGCGGACGACTTTTACTTCCACGCTATGCTGCAGCAGCGTCTGGAGACCGCCATCTGTCTGGATGAATCCATCCGCAACCGTCGCGATGCATTGGCCGCCATCGAGATGGAGTCCTGCCGCATCATAAATGTGAAGCTCGGCCGGGTAGGTGGCTTCAGCGAGGCGATCGCCATCCACAATGCAACCCAGGAACGCGGGATCCCCGTGTGGTGTGGCGGCATGTTGGAGAGCGGCATCGGGCGCGCCCACAACATTGCCTTGTCAACGCTGGAGAATTTTAGACTGCCAGGAGATGTCTCCGCATCCAAACGCTACTGGGCCGAGGACATCATCGAGCCCGAGGTCACCGTATCCGCCGCCGGCGAGATTCGGGTGCCCAACACCCCCGGGCGCGGCTTTGAAGTGCGCACCGACCTGATCGAACGGCTCACCGTCCGTAAAGAGGAGATCAAGGCCATGGCGCTGGTCTCCTGATTGGAGATGAAATGACTCCCCAGGAAGAATCCATGCTGAACGACCTTATCGGTCGTGTCGAGCAAACCCAACTCACGGAAAAGGATCCGGAAGCCGAGCAGGTGTTGAACCAGAGGCTCGGGCGAAATCCAAATGCCCTTTATATCCTGTCGCAAACGGTATTGGTCCAGAAATACGCCCTGGAGCAAGCCCAGGCGCAGCTCGACCAGTTACGCCAACAAACCCAGGCGCTCCAGCAGCAGCCCGCCCACAGCACCAGCTTTCTGGGGAACTTGTTGGGTCACCGGGATCCTGCGCCGCCCCCGCCTCCGCCCCCACCGCCACCGGGTTATGGGGCACCGCCCTATGGCCAGCCCTGGAATCAGGCCCCAGCCTATGGAGCACCGCCGCCGGTTCCAGGCGGGGGCTCGAGCTTTCTGCGTACCGCCGCGACGACCGCGGCTGGTGTTGCGGCCGGGGCGCTGGCCTTTCAGGGGGTCGAATCTTTACTAGGGGGCTTTGGTCATTCGGCCGGTTTCGGCGGCGGTAGCGGGTTGTTCGGCGGCGCAGAGGCCAGGCCAGAAGAAACCGTCATCAACAATTACTACGATGACTCCGGCCGTGAACATGAGCGTGTCGACAATAGCGGGTTGGGAAATAGCGGCAGCGATGCCGCGGACCTGCAGCAGGCAAGTGACGACCTGCGCGACGATGGGGATAATCAGGACGATCTGAGCCTGGATGATACGTCGTACGACGACTCATCTTTCGACGATTCCTCGAGTGGTGGCGACGACCTGGCGTAGACACCACCATACTGGGATTCCGCCTGAGGCGTTCGCTTCAAAGCGGATCAAGACCAGATGTTGCGAAGACAGGGCATTGGTATCCTCATCTCCCGAAAAATCAGCTAGATGTAGGGCGTGGACGAAGGGCACGGCTTCAGCCGTGCCGCCAAGGTAGAAGCCGATGAGGGCTTTAGCCCCTGAGGTACGGTTTTCCGTCTTGGGCGCGATAAGCAGATGAGTAGGGATAGAGTTCCGGGAATTCCGCGATCCGCGATCGTACTGGATTTTGATGAATATACTCGCGTCTCGCCTGGAATTCGTCGCGATCCCGGATACGGTGATCAGTAAATCCGCGTTGCCAGACGGGAAATTTCGAACCCATCCGATGCGAAAAGCCGCCTTTGATGAATCCAACGACTCGCTCGATGGAAAGGTGTTGGAGAGTAATCAAGAGATGAACGTGATCCGGCATGACAACAAAGGCATGGAGCTTGTAGTGGCCCTCGCGGCGGTACTGTTGCAGCGTTTCTAGAAACAATTCGGCGTTTGCTGCTACCTGGAACAGACGCCGGCGATGGAAGGTCGCGCTGGTCACAAAGTAAGTTCCCGTCCCATCTGAACGAGCGGGGATGGACATTGGAAGATTGTAAAAGCCGTACCCCAGGGGCTAAAGCCCTCAAGAATCCCAGTGTTTTCGGCACGGCTGAAGCCGTGCCCTTCGTCCAGAGTTGTTTCGTAGGGGACAGAGAGGGTAGCGGATGGATTGCGGTTTCTTTCTCACGCCGACTGTAAAGCCCTCAAGAACTCCAGTGTGCTAAATATGCTCGTGGAAAGATTCCGCCTACGATTTTCGTGGGCAGGACGTGGTTAGAGTTTGGAAAGCCTAGCGGGAGGCTACCTGGGCTGTTGCGGGAAGCCTTTGGAGGAGCCGGATTGCCTCCTGGTAACCCAGTTCCTGGGGCTGGACCTGAAAATCGCTGAAATTTTCTGTGGTGGAGTAATCCACGCTCTTCATCATTAGCAGCTTGCCCTGCAACTGCAGTTTCATATGGATAGTTTCCCAATGATGCAACCCGACATCGGCGTTCTGTACCAGGATGCTGCCGCCTTTATAAAGCCGGCCCAGCACGCCCCAGCCGAAGTTCACGTCGGAAATCAAGTGGGCATCGATCTTGACCAGCCGCAACTGGGCCTGATCGACCCATAGCTCGCCGACCATGCCGTGGTACACCTCGCCTTCACGGTCAGGCGGCGTAAATGCGGGGTTGGGACGGAATTTCAGCCGGTAACAGGGTCCGTTGGGCCCTTCCACCATGCCGTCGAGGGTAAATAGGAAAGCATCCGGCAACATGCGCACCATCTCGTCGCCCCGGGCGCTATCTTCCTGCTCTTTCTTGTGGCGATGTTCCTGCACTTCGGGATGGGCCAGCAGGTTGTTCAGGCGATCGAGTTCGGCCTGGGCCTCATTCGGGGGAAGTGGCTTGCCGTTTTTCTCGATCAGGCGGGCGACGTCCCCATCTTTGGTTTCGACGATCTGTTTGACCGTGCTGCCCTTGGGGTCCACTGTGTGTTGCCGGTAGGTGAAGGAACGTCCCGGCTTGGTGGCATGTAGCTCATTCCAGCTGGCGTCGCGGACGATTTTTTGCGGATCAGTCGCGTGGTTCCCGGTTGGGGACAAGGCTTGGCCGAGCGAGACCGCTCCCGCACCCAGGAAGAGGGTGGTGGCGGCCGTCCAAGCCCAAAATCGGCCCGGAAACGACTGGAAATGAGCCATCTGTCGCATAACGTTACCCAGTAAGGCGCAAGGCAATACCTTAGAGTTTACATCTGTGGGCCCTGCACCTGCCGTACCCGCTTTGCGGGTTGCGGTTGACTTCGCTCCTTGCGTATAGTTCGGGCAGAGAGCCTGCAACTGCAGGGAGGCACCCGATGAATGCAGGAGATAGCACCGTCGCCGTGATTGGCAAGTCGGTGCAGATCCGCGGTGAGGTAAAGGGAAGCGAAGATTTGATGGTCGACGGCCATGTCGAGGGGACAATCACCCTGGTCGAAAGTCGCCTCACCATTGGCCCCAACGCCCACGTGTCCGCCAACGTGTCGGCCCGCGACGTGATCCTGCTGGGGCAGCTGAGTGGCAATGTTTCTGCCACTGGGCGGGTGGAATTACGCGATGGCTGCGATTTAACTGGAGACATCTCCGCCGCACGCCTATCGATTGAGGAGAGCGCTGTTTTTCGTGGCAAAGTAGAACCTCTGCAGGGCGAAAAGGCAGCTGGCGTTGCACCGGCGAAGGGCGCCGAAATTCCGGTTGCAACCTCTCCAGCCAAACACTAACGAACGCTGGAGGGCCTTGAACATGATGAGCATATTTCCCGCAGGCAACACTGGCCTGCGATCAAAAACCGATGACGTGATGCGCAATCTATTTGGCAAGACACAGCACGGTGCTCAAGCTTCGGGTAGTCCCACGGTCCTTACTGGTCCGCGGGTGCCGAGACACTCCAGTGCCTGGAAGGATCTGCTCAAGTTTCTGAAAGCTGAGCAGGGATTGCGCATTCTGGATATTGGCCCAACCTCACCCACCAACATCAATTTCCTCACCACGCTGGGCCACGGAGTCTATATGGCGGACGTGGTGAATGAAGCCTTGCACGGCAACTGGACGAGTGCCCCGGATGAGAACGGCGCGACCCAATTCGACGTGGAAGGGTTTCTCGATAACAATCTCGATTTTGCGGGCAGGGAATTCGACGTCATTCTGCTCTGGACTACCCTGGACTATGTGCCCCAGGCGCTAGTCGGGCCTATGATCAAGCGTCTGCGCTCCACCCTGCGTCCCGGCGGTCGTGTACTCACGTTCTTCCATACCCGGAACACCGGCGCCGACGCCGGCTTCTGCCGTTATCACGTGACCGACAGCGATACCATTGAGACCCAGGAAACTACCGGCTACGCGGTACAGCACGTATATACCAATCGAACCATAGAGAAGCTCTTTGAGACCTATAACAACACGAAGTTTTACCTGGCCAAAGACAATCTCTACGAAGTGATCATCACTCGTTAATCTTCCACAATAGCTGGCGAAGGATGCCGATCCATTTCCGGGCGTCGGACTGGTTCAGGTTCAGGCGCCGCACCATACGCCGCACTGCGATGGGCTCAGCGCTTGCGGGTCGGCGGCGAGCGTATCCGATGGATGCCAGCACCTGGGCAAGTAGCTCGGTCACCCGTTCCAGATCCTCTGCCTGCGCTGCGGGCTGCATTTCGCTCCGGGCCGAGTTGTCTGCCTGCCGTATCAGCTCGTAGAGGCATACGGCTGCAGCCTGTCCAAGATTCATAGATGCATGACGCAGACCAGGACTGGGGTGCATGGGGATGGTCATGAGCCAGTTGCAGTGGCTTAGGGCATCGTTGCTGAGACCTGTCTTTTCCGATCCGAAAAGTAGAGCGACACGTGCCGTCCCCAAGGCCGAGCGGATCAAGCCGCCGGCCTGGGCCAGCGTATACAGTGGATGACCTTGTTTTCGCTCCCCTACTGCGGTGGTGCCCACGACCAAATTGCAGTCCGCCACTGCGTCTGCGACAGTTACAAACTCTCTCGCCGTGACAAGGATGTCGGATGCATCTATGGCCGACCGCGCCTTCTCCAGGGAGACGGAGTATTCATTCACCAGCCGCAAGCCGGTAAAGCCAAAACCGTGCATGGCCCGTGCGACGGCGCCAATATTATTGGGATTTCGCGCCCGCACCAGCACCAAAGTAACCCGCGCGCGCTGTTCTTCGGTCAGCATCGTTTTATCTTAGGTGGTTGGGTGGGGATTGGTTTTGGAGGGACTTTCGGTCCGAAGTTTCAGCCGTCCCTAGCGGGACCCACGGCAGGCCGGGGCAGGCTGAATCAGGTTTTCCAACCTACCCAGGACGCAGTCCCATAAGCGCTAAGTTGTTTTGAACGTTTTTCTTCAAAGCTTCCACGAAATCGTCATCCTGAGCGGAGCGCTTCACAGATTTATCGCGGGACACCGCGCTTGAGGGCGCGGAGTCGAAGAGCCTGTCCCGAGCATAGCCGAGGGAACCCCGAGGATGCTTATCTTGCCTATGCCGTTCGGAGCTTTTCAACCATGGAAGCCCGCACCGGGCGGACCCGCCACGGTCTTTCCCTGGGGCCGAGAACAAGAACTGCTAGCATCTTGCCATGTTCGGCAGCTACATCTAGATTCTCGGCAGCCATACAGGCACGCTTTACATTGGCGTCACCAGCGGTGGTTGAAAAGCTCCGAACGGCATAGGCAAGATAAGCATCCTCGGGGTTCCCTCGGCTATGCTCGGGACAGGCTCTTCGACTCCGCGCCATCCAACGCGGTGTCCCCCGATAAATCTGCGAGGGCTTCGCTCAGAGGCTGTGACTTTTTTAATTTCCCTTGTAGTTTGTGGCCGGAAAGCTCCGAAGAGCACCTGCCAACAAGCATCGCCGGGGTCCTTCGACTCCGCGCCATAAAACCCTCTGTTATGCAATAGATCTGCGAGGCGCTTCGCTCAGGATGACGCCTTTCTGAAGGGGACTAAAAAACATCTGGTCGGGTGCAAAAAACACGAAAAGATCGAAAAAGTCACAGGCTCTCGGGATGACAAAGGGTGCGGTAGCGTTTTCATGCGGCATCGGATGATGATTAAGAGAACAGCAGGTCCCTTCACTTCCCTACGCTTCGGTCGGGGTCTGTGACTTTTTTATCTTCCGGTGTAGTTTGCGGCCGGAAAGCTCCCAAGAGCATTCGCCAGGAAGCGTTGCCGGGGTCCTTCGACTCCGCGCCATAAA
>DASRRN010000029.1:0-3836 GCA_035695685.1 Acidobacteriaceae bacterium
GGTCCGCTTCCTCGTCTACCAGCTTTTCCCTGACGGCGGCGCGGTGCTCCATCATGTAGGCGCGGACGCGGGGTTTGGATTTGGTATAGGCGGCGGTGTCGGGATTCAGGCCGACGGCTTCCGCAGCGCGGCGGTCGTTCATGGTTCCGGACAGGACCAGGTGAGCAAAGGCCATTTCCTGATCGGTGATGGGATCGGTGACCCACGGCACGCCGGGGCAGGCAGGGTTTTTAGGCATAGGGAATCCTCGTTCCTCGGTTGGGTTCCATCGAGCTTCTATTCGGGCGTGATGGTGATTTTGAGACAGGGATAGGGTGTGCTACCGGACAGCGGAAAAGCTATCCTTCGCTCACGCGGAAGGCCAATACTACCGGCGACTGCCGGCTAAGCGCGGTTGCGTGAGAAGCCGCTGCTTGCCGATTTCGTCTGCTTTGAGGAATACCATTTCTTGAGAATCGACGCCATGGGTGGGACGCATTTTTTTAGGGCACCATGGTACCCACTCAAGGGTTACTCGGGTTCGAGTCACGGGAGGAGGGCGATCAGCGGCAGGGCGGTGGCGACGGTGGCTTGTCCGAGAAGCCGGTTATCGTCCAAGTGGAAAAAGAAGCAGAACTTTCTGGAGCGGTCCCCGAAGATTGGTATGCCCCTTACCCCCACCATCGCACAACCCCCTTACCCTTGATGAAGTTATCTTCGCAACGAAGTAAGGAGAAACAGGCTATAATGTAAGGAGGGGAAAATGATGGCGCCGGCAGCCCGCAAAAACACGACCAACGTGGAAGCAACGGTGACCTCCAAAGGCCAGGTCACGTTGCCCAAGGAGCTGCGAAAGCGCCTTGGAGTCCAACGGGGAAGCCGTATTCGGTTCAGCATACCCGCCACTGGTTCTATCAAAATCGAGCCTGTGCTGTACGATCTCGAGGATCTCTGGAGAATGGCCGATCAGGCTGGCAAGCCCAGCAACGTGATGACGTTTGAGGAGATGGATGCCGCCAAGGCCAGGAGCCAGTGGTAGTGCTGGCAGCTGACACCAATGTATGGGCTCGAGCCTATCTCAATGATGATGCGTCCCAAGCCCGGAGAGCTCGCTCTGCCCTTGCGGAGGCCCGGTCGGCGACGGGGGTCTTCGTTCCGCTTCTTGTCCTGGCGGAGCTGTCCTGGGTTCTCCGCAGCAAGTGGGAGAGAGAGCGAGTTCTCAATACAATGGAAGCCCTTCTTCAGACCCGCGGCGTGACGATCGAATCTCCATCCATCGCCTGGAGAGCCCTGGAGGCTTCCCGCAAAAGCACGGCTGGCTTTGCCGATCACCTTATTGCTGAAATTTCTTTCGAGTCGGGAGTTGGCGAGATTATTACATTCGACAAAGCCTTCAGTCGCAGGCCCGGCGTCCGTCGCCTCAAGTAATTACAGAGATTTCGGCGATATCCTGGTTTTCCTCATCGGCTGCGACTCTCACACTGGGACCGCCAATCTTCCCCGAATTTTGAAAAAACGGTTTTGCGGGATTTCTCTGTCTTTCCGTTCAAGCGGGTTTTACGGTCAAGTTGCCAAGACGGCAGAGCGAGATGGGGGATAAGTGGCCTGTCCCCCCATCCCGTGAGAATCGATGCCATGGGTGGGACGCATTTTTTTAGGGCACCATGGTACCCATTCAAGGGTTACTCGGGTTCGAGTCACGAGAGGAGGGTGATCAGCGGCAGGGTGGTGGCGACAGTCGCTTGTCCGAGAAGACGTTTTCGGCCAAGTGGGCTAGATTTGCATGTTAACGCGACGACTGCACCTACGCTGACGGCAGCACGTGATCATCTACGTTGCCAAACAAGGGATTGCTTCCTCAACTTGAATGACTGCTTCATCGACGTAAGGGACATCTGCGTGGAATCTTTTGCTCCGCTCAATTCAGCTTCAGCGAGGTGACCTCTGACGAATATTCCTCTTCAAACAGAAGGTCTTCCGTCGAGGAAGCGCGAGATTCACTCAGCCACCGCATAGCGCCGGCGGCAATCGCCGCAATCAGAATCAGACCAGTGCAGCTGAGGACATGACGCAGCATACGGCTCTCAATTTCTGCTCCTTCGTTCAACAAGCGAAAGATCAGCATCAGGCAGGCCCAGAAAACAAAATCAATTTGTGCCTTGCCCGGGAGATAAGAACAAGTGAACGGGATCTTCGGAAATGTGTATAGGCAGAGCTCTACCAGCAGGATTCCGAGGCACAGCATCACAAGGAAATGCCCTAATGCCGGCGCCCAGGGATACGCAGCTACGAGGATCGCGGCCATCAGGAGCAACGGAGGCGCGAGACCTAATGCCAGCCATGACATCCGAACAGCTTTCTGGTAATCGAGCGCCGGCCGGATTTGCGTGATGCGGATGACCCAGTTCGCCGAAAGGGAAATTGGAAGCGAAGCGACCACGCGTAGTGAGAAGACGGTCAGGATCGTGGTCACAATCGTGACCAGCAGAAACGATACGCTAATGGTTGTGCGTGCAGACCGGAACCCTCCGAGGTATGCATTCGCATAACCGACGGCGCAGCTGACTCCGAGGCCTAAATAGAAGCCGAGCATCATGCGGTGCTGGCGGCTTCGCAGCAAGGTTCGAAGGCTGAAGAAGGTAATGGCTTGCGTGAGTGGGTTTCCCCATTGTGGCGACCATGAGATCGAGCGTGCGGGGGGAAGGATGTCTGGCTGCTCGATCAGCCTTTGCATGATGCGGAAGTAGGACAACAGCAGTGCCGCGCAGGCTCCGAATGCAGCCACAGCGAGGCCGATCCAGCCTCTTTTTGCCAGGGGTGCGAACGCGGGATGCGCCGATCCATTGAGGTGGTTAAAGATGGCCAGGAACCAGTAGGAGGGAAGAAACTCGAGCAGCCGCTGATTTTGTGGCGAAGTGAGCGCCGCGGGCGATTCGAGCGATGGCTCGAGAAAATATACGCTCACCAAAAGGCTCATGACGCCGGCCTGCAAAAATGCCGATAGACGGAGGAAAAATTGCCGCGGCAACAAATTGGCCGCCAGCCCTTGAAGGGCAAGGATGGTGAAGACAGTAAATGAGCTGGCGAAAAGGATCGTGATCCAATACGCAGGCCATGCTCGCAACGCACCAAGAAAACCGGCGCTGCCCGATCGAAAAAATAACGGCCAAAGAACGCCCACGAAGATGTTCAATGCGATCGCCGCCAGACCGGGTGCGGCCAGGAGTGCGGTAACCTTGGCCAAAAACAATGTGCTTGTTCGTACCGGCAAAGGTCCAAGTATCAGGATATCTCGCTTGTCCGGAAAGGCAGCATCCCAGTTGAGTAGGGCAACGAGCCCGGCCACAGTCATCGTGGTTTCGATCAGGAAATGTTCGTACATCCATTCAGCTGTCATTGGCATACCGCCGCCAAAGACCAGGAAGACAAGTGCTGGAAGTATAAGGAAGAAGCTGACGGTGGTGAAGATGGTGACAAACTGTCGAATCAACCGGGCTGGATCGCTGCCGGCCGAAAGGAGTTCAAGATCAACAACGCGAAGAAGGAAGACGCGATAGAGAGTACGGAATTGTACTTTTGCCTGGGACCAGTCACTATGCACGAATCAAGTCCGCAATCTCTCGTGAAACCGCCTCCGAGTCTTGTTCGACGGCGAGTTGAGAGAATATTTCTTCGAGCGTAGGCACGGCCATAAGGACTCTTAGACGTTCAATCGAGTCATCGGCGACCACTTTGCCGCGATGCAGAATCACGACGTGAGAACAAACACGTTCCACTGTTTCAAGCTCATGTGAGCTAAAGAGCACGATCTTACCCCGTGCCGCCAATTCTTTAATCAGACTGCGGAGGATGAGAGC
>DASRRN010000030.1:0-20661 GCA_035695685.1 Acidobacteriaceae bacterium
CCTTCAGAAAGTGTCTGAGAACTCTGCTCTAGTCCTGCTCTAGTCCTGCTCTAGTCCCGAAAAGCCTGCCCTGAGCTTGTCGAACGGGGACGTCTGAACTTAGCCCAGGACGACAGTCCTGGGTAGATATAAGAAGTCCGACCAGTCGCGTGAGGGACGACTGAACGAAGGGGCGGGATCTCAGCCGTCCCTTACGGGACTGGTTGGATTGCTTATATCTATCCAGGACTGTCGTCCTGGGCTAAGTTCAGACGTCCCCGTTCGACAAGCTCAGGGCAGGCTCTTCGGGACTGAGTTTGGAATTGAAGTTCTCACACACCCTCTAAAGCCCGTCCTATGTTGGGTAGTTAACGTACGGGCTGAAAGCCCGTACCCTTTGCTCATGGTGAGTTTAGTTCATCCACTTGCGGTCGTTGGGATCGCGTTTTTCGTCGGGGTCAATGTAGCGGCCCTCGCTGTCGAAGCGGACGTCGCGGTTCTGCTTCCGCATATAGACCTCGAACTTGCGCGCAACCCGCCGGCGCTTCCAGCGATAGTAGTTGTTGCGTAAGTTGAAGAAGCCTTCGCTGAAGGCCATGCTCATACCCCGCCGCGGAGCGCGCCGGGCGAATAGAAGGCCCAGCAGAGCACCACTGAGGATCACGAAATAGGCAAGCGGCGGGCCGCCGGAGAGAAGCAGCGCTATCTCAATCAGCATGTAGACGATCACCAGATATTTGGCTTTGATCGCCACTGGCAGAGGGAACATGTACAGTTCCAAGTCGCCAAAGAGCACGGCGAAGGCCGCCAACAGACCGAAGAGCGCCGCGTCGGAGCTGCTGGTGGCGGAAACGGGGCTGGAATGAAAAATGTGGGTAAAGCTCAGGGCGCTGCCGATCAGACCGCCGCCAATCGCGCATAGGAAGTACACTTCGAGCAGCCAACGGCTTCCTTTCGACGTCTCAAGGAATGAGCCGATGAACCAGAGCGTAAGCATGTTGAAGGCCACATGCAGGACGCCGGCATTCAGGAAGCTGTAAGTTGCCAGTTGCCACACAAAGCCGTGGAGCAGCAGCGCCGGGGTGAGCGCGAAATAGGTAACAATGATGAGCGCGACGTGAGGCGCCGCGTATTGCATGAGCAGCAACACAAAGAACACGACCACATTGGCCAGCACCAGTTGGCTGGTAACCCCGCTGAAGCTCGGGAACGAAAGGGAGAGACCGGTGCGGGGAAAGCGTGCCATGACTTCTTTTGTAAGACTAACGCGTTTTCACGGTTGCTGGGATCCCCCTCGCATGAAAACGCTTTAACGTTTGGTCTCGGTTCGCGGTAGGATTTGGTGTCTGGCAAGAGTTCCTTGACGTCCGGCGTGTTCTCCCGGAAACTAGCCAAGCCGCCTCTGCGTTGCGGTCACCATTAACATTTTGATACTCCGAGAAAGGAGCGCTGTATGCCAGTCTGTCAGGAATGCGAGAGTGTTCTCGATTTCGATCCCGACGAAGTTGAAGAAGGCGACATCGTGGTCTGCGATGAGTGCGGCACCGAGTTCGAAGTGGTTGCGACCGAACCCCTCGAACTTTCTCAGGTGGACGAGGAAGGCTACGAGGATGAGGACGAGGAAGTGGCCGACGAGGAAGAAGAATGAGGCTGTCGCGGATTCTCTTGCTGCTGCTGGCATGCGCAGCAATCCAGCCCCTGAGCTTCGCGCAAAGCCTGGCGCAATCGGTGCGAGTGGTGCAAGGTATGGTGCAGAATTCCGACGGGCAGCCACAAGCGAACGCCGTGGTCTACCTGCAGGATCAGAAGAGCCTGGAGGTCAGAACCTTTATCACCGAGGCGGATGGACACTACCGCTTTGGGCAGCTCAGCTCAGACGTGGATTATCAACTCTGGGCAGAGTACAAAGGTCATAAATCAAAGACCAAAGCCATCAGCTCCTTCGACAGCAAGAAGCAGTTCAACTTTGATTTGAAGATCGAGAAGTAGTCGAAAGCGCCTCGGAACAACTTACTCGTGAGCTTTAATCATGAGCTTTAATCATGTTCCAGGCGCTTCCAGTTGACCAGATCTCCCAGCGTAGTGGTGGAGCTTGAAACCGGCTGTTTGTAGGCTTCCACATCTGCGCGGCTGGCTTCTTCGCCTACCGCTCGCAAGCTAAGGCCTACCTTCTTCTCATCCTGATTCATCTTGATGATTTTGAAGTCGTGTTCCTGGCCTGCTTCGAGCTTGATCGGCGTGCCCATAGCATCAGCGGCCTCGGAAACATGGCAGAGCCCTTCCACGCCTTCAGCGATTTCGATGAACGCTCCAAATTGCGCGGTGCGCAGCACTTTGCCCTTCACCACGTCACCAACACGATGCTGAGCAAAGAACGTTTCCCAAACATCCGGCTGAAGCTGCTTGATGCCGAGTGACAGGCGACGATTCTCCGCTTCCACCCCGAGTACCACGGCGCGAACTTTCTCGCCCTTCTTGAGAATCTCAGAAGGATGCTTGACGCGTTTGGTCCAGCTTAAGTTGCTCACGTGGACCAGACCGTCAATTCCGTCTTCGATTTCAATGAAGGCGCCAAAGTCGGTCAGATTACGAACCCGGCCTTCCACGATGGTGCCCGCAGGATAACGTTCAGAAAGGTGTTCCCAGGGGTTCTCAAGCAATTGCTTCATGCCCAGCGAGATGCGGCGGTCGCTTGGGTTGACGCTGAGGACTACAGTTTCTACCTCGTCGCCAGGCTTGACCAGTTTCGACGGGTGCTTCATCCGCTTGGACCAGGTCATCTCGGAGACGTGCACCAGTCCCTCGATGCCCTGCTCCAACTCGACAAAGGAGCCGTAGTCGGTCACGCTGAGGACCCGACCACGTACCCGGGCGCCGATCGGATAGCGCTCAACTGCATCGAGCCAGGGATCGGGTGTGAGCTGCTTGAAGCCGAGGGAAACGCGCTGCTTCTCACGATCAAACTTGAGCACCTTGACCTGGATCTCGTCGCCGACATTCACCAGATCGCGAGGATGGGTAAGCCTCCCCCATGACATATCGGTTATGTGTAAGAGGCCATCGATGCCGCCCAAATCGACAAAAGCGCCGTAGTCGGTCAGGTTCTTCACCGTGCCGGTGAGGATCGCGCCCTCTTCGAGATGTTCGAGGGTCAAGCTGCGCTTGTTGGTCTGCTCTTCTTCCAGCAGCTCCTTGCGCGAGACCACGACATTGCCCCGTTTCTTGTTCAGCTTGATGACACGGACTTCGATCTGCTGGCCAATGTAGCCGTCAAGATTACGGACTGGCCGGATTTCCAGTTGGGAGCCGGGGAGGAAAGCCTTGATGCCAATATCAACGGTGAGACCGCCTTTGACACGCCCCAAAACCGTGCCAATGACCGGAGTCTTCTCGTTGGCTGCACGTTCGATTGCATCCCAGACCCGGTGCCGCTGGGCTTTGTCATAGCTCAGCAGGAAGCCACCTTCGGCTTCTTCGCGCTCTACCACCACCTCAACTGTGTCGCCGGCCTTCAGCCTGGGCTGACCGTTGTGATCCAGCACCTGCTCGAGGGGAATGAGGCCTTCGGACTTTAGCCCCACATCGACCACTACATGCTTATCTGTCAGCTTTATGACGGTGCCGGTCACGACGTTGTCGTCGTAAGCCTGCGCGGCGGCTTCGGCGGCCTGTTCGCGATCGAACGATTCCAGCGCGGCGGCAAAATCCTCCATGCCGGTCAGTTCTGTTTCTTCTGAACCGGAATGGGTAACGACAGGCTTGGGGTCGACGACGCGGTGCGGCACGGTGGGGGCATCAGCGTGCGGGTTGGCGGTGTGGTCCTCGGACGGGTCAAAATGATCCGCCGGTGCATCAAGCGTTGGGGTTTGCAATTCGGTGTTCAGGTGTGCGCTCTCGGTTCGTTCAGGATTTAGGACGTCTGCCATGAATGCCAGCTCCGGATTCTCGATCAGTAACTCCCGATCCGTCCATCACTACAGGTATTCGATGAATCACGCCCGCCGAAGTCTCACAACATTGATCAAGGCTTAGGTGACTCTATCCCGCAGCTTGCTTCGCGGACTCATTGCAGACTTGGCCGGCGAAGTAGGGCACCGTAAGTTTACTCTCCACCAGCAAACGTTCGGAGGGAGACTGTTAGTGTAGCCGCACTGAATGGCTTTGCACTTAAATCAATCTCCGGTAGGAGCATCCGGGAGGGGGGTAAAGCAAGAGCGGCGATGGATGTCTACGCCGAATCCTCTACGTAGACCCTTCATACACAACTATAGCAATCGCCGGGAAAACATGTCAACGAACTCGTGGGTGATTCGAGGCTCGAAAAAGCGTATCAAAAGTGCGGGAAATACCTATTTTTACTGCCTTGTAATCCAGCGGTGAAGACAAGCTCGCCCGGTTATGCAGTGGTCGTGAAAGCCTGCCAGACACTCCGTATACTTGAACCGCATGGATTACTTGTGGACGCCCTGGCGCTACGCTTACCTGGTCGATGCCGACCCAAGCTCTCCGAAGGGTGGGCGCAAAGGCGTGCCCCAGGCGTTGGCTGCGTGGCCAGGTGACTGTGACTGCGTCTTTTGTAACCTGATCGGCGCCACGCGGTTCGCGATCGAACATGGCATGTCTGCGAAGGACGCGGAGCGGGCGAGTCATATTGTGCTTCGGGCAGAGTACTGCTTCATTTGCCTGAATGCCTTCCCTTACACGTCCGGTCACGTCATGATCGTGCCCTATGCCCACCAGGAGACGCTGGCTTCGCTGGATCAGGCGGCCGCGCTCGAGATGATGAAGCTGGCGCAAAGAACCGACGCGGTTCTACGCCAGGTGTACGCACCCCAAGGGATCAACATGGGATTGAATCTTGGCCAAGCCGCGGGCGCGGGGATTGCTGCGCACCTGCATATGCATGCCCTGCCGCGGTGGCTGGGCGATTCGAACTTCATGACCGTGATTGGGGAGACGCGGGTGCTTCCGGAGACGCTGGATGGTTCGTGGGAACGATTGTGGGCGGGGTTTGCAGGGGTTGGGGCGGCGATGCCGGAGCCAGCCCCGCCTGGGACGGTGTAAGGAACGACCCTACGGGAGGTCCGGCTGGTCTCCCAGCTCGAGGGTTTCCTGTTGCGCTAACTCGATTAAGCCCTGTGGGATCTGCTTGGTCGGCTTCACTCCGAGCGCTTTCAGCAATTCCGCCTGGCGGATCACATTTCCAGGGCCGGTGTGCAACTTGCCCAGCGCGCCGGTATAGCTGGCCTGCGCCTGCTCCAGACGCCTGCCCATATCGGTAAAATCGGCCACAAAGCCGGCCAGCTTGTTGTAAAGTTCCGCTCCCCGCCGGGCAATCTCCTCCACATTGTGCTTCTGCTGCTCCTGCCGCCAGAGGGAGGCGACCGTCCGCAAGACAAAAAGCAGCGTACTGGGGCTAACCAGCAAAACGTTCCGCTGCCACGCCTGCTCCCAGAGCTTGTCATCCCGGGAGATAGCCAGCATAAAGGCCGACTCGAAAGGAAGGAACATGATCACGAAGTCGATGGAATTGAGGCCGTACAGCGTCTGGTAGTTCTTCTCCGCCAGCCCACGAATGTGGGTGCGTACCGAGCTGCAATGACTGTCGGCCGCCAGTGCTCGAGCCGCGTCGCTTTCCGCGGTGTTGTAGGCCCCATGGTGAACCAGGGAAACCTTGGAATCGATGATCAGGTGCCGGTCGCCGGGAAGATGGATGACCACATCCGGCTGCGCTCGGGCGCCATTTTCAGCGGCGTAGCTTTCCTGGGCGTCGTATTCATGTCCCGGACGGAGGCCGGCGGCTTCTAAAGTCCGCTCCAGGATCAACTCTCCCCATGCTCCCTGGGCCTTGCTCGACCCGCGCAGCGCGATGGCGAGATTATTCGCCTGATCGCTGATCCTGGTGTTTGATTCGAACAGCTTATCGATATGCGCGCTCAGCTTCTCGCCGCCTCTGACCTGTTCCATGCGCGCGGCTTCAATTTTGGTCTGAAAATCCTCCAGCCTGGTCCTAAGTGGCTCCAGAACCAGGCCTAGACTGGTCTGGTTCTGCTCCACAAAACGCCTGGATTTCTCTTCCAGAACTTCGTTGGCGAGAGACTTGAAGGTCTCGGGAAGGTTGACCCGCATCTGCTCCACCACCCGTTCGGTTGCCGCGTGGCGTTCTTCGAGCCGGGCAATGGTGGCCTGGTGGACAGCGTCGTCGTTCCGCGTCTGGTCAAGACGGGCCCGGGTGTCAGCCAGCTGGTCGAGCAAAGTCTTCGAGGATTTCTCGAAGCTCGCACGCTCGGCGGCGGTGCGGTTGCGTTCAAAATAGGTGGCCGCCACGATGCCGGCGACGAAGGTGGCGACGGCCACAAGAAGGAGGGTGCTCATACCAGGAAACATTGCCATCTGCTTTTTTGACTTTACTCGCCTACGACGGCAAAGATGTTGTGCAAAGCGCAGCAAGGCGATCGGGGTGCTCCGCTTTACACCACATAGAGCGCTCAGTAGACTGAGAACTTTGGGGCCGTGAACTGCGCGGGTTGCGGGCTAGGCCGTTTTTCCTGTTGCTGTCTCCTGCCAGGGATTGGCTTCCGGCGCAGACGGTCCCAAGCGGACCCCTTTGCAAAGCCAGATCCTTTCTTGTAGCAGGTGGCGCCTGGAGGAAAACCGGAACGACCGCCGCACCGCCTTCCCGGACCGTTCGCCCAACCTTGCAGGGTCTTGACCCTGTAGAGCGGTTTCACGATTTAACTGTGCCCAATCCGGCCTCACCGAGGTGGGACTTTTTAAGTAAAGCCCTGTGAGATGCATCTTCACCGGATAGACCCATCGTGAAAACGCTATAACGAGTTGTTTTTATAGACAGGAGAACGGCATGGCAACAGCAGCAGTGGAAGAGAAGGTAAAACAGATAATCGTCGAGCAGCTTCAGGTCGATGAAGCTGAAGTGACCCCCAGTGCCTCGTTTCAAGAAGATTTGGGAGCAGACTCGCTCGACGTAGTCGAACTGGTTATGCAGTTCGAGGAAGCCTTTGACCTGGAAATTCCGGATGAAGATGCGGAAAAGATTAAGACAGTGAAGGACGCAACCGAATACATCGAGAAAAACGCGAAAGGCAATAAGTGAGTCGGCAAGATGGCAAGAAGGGTGGTCGTTACAGGCATCGGGCTGCTGTGTGGAATAGGTAGAACCGCGCCCGAAGTCTGGACCAACCTGCTTGCCGGCAAGAGCGGAATGGCTCCCATCGCCAGCTTCGATACGACGGGCTTCCCCGTTACCTTCGCAGCCGAGGTGAAAGGCTTTAATCCACTGGACTTTATGGAGAAGAAGGAAGCGCGCAAGATGGGGCGCTTCATCCATTTCGCGCTTGCCGCCACCCACGAAGCCCTCATGCACTCAGGCCTGAAGATCGGCCCGTCGAACGCTGAGCGGGTGGGCGTACACATCGGGTCGGGCATCGGCGGATTCGACGTGATCGAGCGAGAGCATAGCGCCATGCTCCATGGCGGCCCGCGCAAGATTTCACCCTTTTTTATTCCTGGTACCATTGCCAACCTGGCGGCCGGCCAGGTGAGCATCCGCTATGGCGCGCTGGGCCCGAACGAGGCAACGTCGACGGCTTGCACTACGAGCGCGCATTCGGTAGGCAACGCCTACCGAACCATCGAGCGGGACGATGCGGACGTGATCATAGCCGGCGGTGCTGAGGCAGCCATTACACCCATGGGCGTGGGCGGGTTCGCCGCCATGCGAGCGCTCTCTACCCGCAATGCCGACCCGGAACATGCTTGCCGCCCGTTCGACAAAGACCGCGATGGTTTTGTGGTTGGCGAAGGGGCCGGCATCCTCATCCTCGAGGAACTGGAACACGCCCGCGCCCGTGAAGCCAAGATCCTGGCGGAGATCATTGGTTACGGAATGAGCGCGGACGCCTACCACATCACCAGCATGGCGCCCCACGGTGAGGGATGCGTACGGGCCATGAAGAATGCCCTGCGCAGCGCGAAGCTGGAGCCCACCGACGTGGACTATGTAAACGCCCACGCCACCTCTACTCCGTTGGGCGACGCGCTGGAGACAGCGGCAATCAAGTCTCTTTTCAAAGAACATGCGACTAGCGGCAAACTTCTTGTTAGCTCGACCAAGTCGATGACCGGTCATTTGCTGGGTGGCGCGGGCGGGTTGGAGGCAGGAATCACCATCATGGCCCTGCAACGCCAGATTGCTCCTCCCACCACCAATCTCGACGATCCCGATCCAGCCTGCGACCTGAACTACATTCCCAATAAGCCACAAACCGCAAAGCTGGAGGTTGCGTTATCCAACTCCTTTGGGTTCGGCGGCACCAATGGGGCGCTTATCTTTCGTCGCTGGCCGGAATAGCCGCAAACCACCCTCCTGCACTGCCACATCCGTGCTATGAGGCTGCCACGACGGTGCAGTCTGACGATGACACTTTTGTGTAATACGGGATGAAACTCTTGGTTCGGGAGCGGTTTAAGACGAGGAATGCTGCTTCAATCGTGGGATCATTAGCTGATTGAACGCTTGCAGGAAGCGAGGCCAATTGAAGCGAATCGCCACAGGACTAGTTTGCCTTTTTTTCGCGGCGGCTTCATTCGCAGCCTGCACAAACACCATTCCGGTCTCCAGGGAGAGGAAGGAATCGCAGGTTGTGATCATCGGCACCGTGGTGTCCTCGCGCCAGGTGCCACAATCCTGGGATACGCTGGATGGCACCGAGTATGTCGTTCACATTGACCAGAAGGTCAAAGGCAAGCAATCGGGCGAAATCAGCATTTTCAGCGAGCACCGGGACGACGCCGTCGCCCTGGAGTCCGGCAGGCAGTACCTGCTGTTTCTGACCAACAATAATGCGCACTGGATGGTGAATACTTGCGGGAACTCGGGCCCAATGGATGAGGCGAGCAAGGTGATCAGACAGATGGTGCATGCGAACGACTGAGGCTAGCCTGTTCTTTCTGCTACAAGCTGAGGGAAAATCGCCGTACTCTTCAGAAACTCAGAGGGCTTGAAAGAACAGCAGGTCCCTCCACTACGCTCCCCCAGATTTCCTGTGGAACTTGATGGCGCTGGCAAACTTCATGCGCTTTTCTCTACGGAAAGCCGCATACGTTGTCGTTGCGAGTGCCGCGAGGTAGGAAATCTGGGTACGCTTCGGTCGGGATGACAATTCATCTTCAAGCTGCAGCATTGGTGGTTGGTGGAAGGAACTGCAGATCCCTCCACGGCTCGCCGGGACAGGTCGGCTCGAGATGACAAAGGAAGCGTGTGGTGCCGCACCTCCGGCGCTCGACCGCCTGCCTATGGACCCAGCCCTTCCGGGCCATAAGCGCTAACTTGTTTGCGATGTTTTTCTTCAAAACTCCCACAAAATCGTCATCCTGAGCGGAGCGCCTCACAGATTGATCGCGGGACACAGCGCTGGATGGCGCGGAGTCGAAGGACCCCGGGAGGGTGCTTCTCTTACCTATGCCGTTCGGATCTTTCAACCACCGAAGCCCACCCTCGGCGGACCCGTCACGGTCTTTCCCCGGGGCCGAGAACAAGAACTGCTAGCGTCTTGCTATGTCCGGAGGCTAGATCTACATTCTTGGCCGCCACACAGGCACGCTTTACATTGGCGTCACCAGCAACATCTATCTGCGCGTCCTGCAACATAAGGAAAGCACGTTGGAAGGTTTCACTGCGGCCTATGGTTGCAGGTTCAAAGACCGTGCACAGACCTGGGGCTGGAAGATGATTACAGTGCATGAAAAGATGTACCCGTGACCATCAAGTGCATACCCCAGCAAGATCCGGTTCTCGGGCTTCGGTGGTCGAAAAGCCCCGAACAGCATGGGTAAGAGGAGCACCCTCGGGGTCCTTCGACTCCGCGCCATCAAGCGCTGTGTCACCCGATCAATCTGTGAGCGCTCCGCTCAGGATGACGATTTTGCGGGAGTTTTGAAGAAAAGCATCCCAAACAAGTTAGCGCTTATGCCCTTCCGGGCTGGGCTGATTTTTGGTGCCGGCCCTCTGGGCCTGGATTGCAAACACCCCCTTCCCATGTTCATTCCTCCCTTAACTTGCCCCAGGCAAGTCAGCTGCTCCCACGGCACGCCGGGGCAAAGCGGATGACAAAGGAAAGGGCGACGGCTTCATAAGAGAGTGGTTGCTGGACAGAGGCGTTTTTCATCACCTTGGGTGGACCTGTCCCGGCGTGCCGTGGAGGGACCTGTTGTTTCTCTTTTCTGCATCCGTCAATGGCACTGTGACGGTTTCCTAAAAGGCCTTCAGTACCCTGGTGCACACGCAAGTACCTGACTGCTCTATCTTTCTACGCCGTATGCAGCGGTTTCTATCTGCCACGTTCTTTGTGGCAGATATTGCAAATAAGAGCCTTATAGGGCCTACCTGCCGGCTTTCATTACCATCGGTCCACATCCTCCCCTCCGAAGTAAGGGTGTTCGAAGACAATACAATTGCCATCCCCCGTTAGACACGGCAATCTACCACTTAAGCAGTACACATACAACTTACGTGGTACCGCAAATACCGATTGTGACCCTAGGAGGGTTTGTGAAAAACTTTGCCATAGCATTAATTCTCTGCCTGAGCGCCGCTAGTGGTTTCTCCCAGTGCAAAACAGATCGTGTCAACGCCCGCAAGGAGATGCATATGGCATCGTCCGTGTTCGTGGGTACGGTGACGGCAGCACAACCAGTACCTGAAACGTGGGATTTTCTGGATGGCGTGAACTATACGGTTCGCGTTGATTCAAAGATTCACGGCAAGGCGCGCCCTAACACCGAGGTCACGGTTTTCAGCGAAAACAGCCCTCGTTTCTTCGCCATGTATGTGGGCCAGCAGTATGTCCTGTACGTGCAGCCCCAGTATGGGCGCAACCAGGTCGACAACTGCGGCAATTCGCACGCCACGACCAACGACTCTGCCTCGACCAAACAGCCGAAGCAGACCACTGCTAAGGGTTTCTAAGCTTGCAGGACTGATCAATCTGCCTTGGAGAGGGGTACCGCCCGCGCGGTACCCCCTTTCTACTTTTATTGCAGCAGCGTTCCGTTTTCGGGTTCACTCTTGGCTTCTTCCGGCGGAATCACGACCGCGGCCGCAACCTTGTCTTCATCTTCAAGATGCAACAGCCGGACACCCTGCGTCGATCGGCCAGCGGCGCGGATGGTTTTGGTGTCAATCCGAATAATCTTGCCGTACTGGCTGATGACCATGAGTTCCGAACTTTCGTCGACCAGCAGGATCGCGCTCACCTTGCCATTGCGGGCAGTGGTCTTCACATTGATTACGCCCCTGCCGCCCCGGGTCTGCAGACGGTATTCGTCAACATCCGTGCGTTTGCCATAGCCTTGTTCGGTGATGGAGAGAATCAACGAGGGAGATTGTCCCCCATTGCCATTCTTTTTCCGTTCAAGCGGGGTGGCGGCAAGGCCGACCAGGTAGTCGCCCTTCATCAGATCGATGCCGCGGACGCCATAAGCGGGCCGACCCATGGAGCGCACGTCGTTCTCGCCAAAGCGAATCGCCATACCCAAATGCGTTGCCAGGAAAATGATCTGATTGCCGTCGGTACGGCAGGCGCCAATCAGCTCGTCATCGTCGTCGATGCCGATGGCGATAATGCCGCGCGCCATGACGTTGGAAAAGTCTTTGAGCGGAGTCTTCTTGACCGTGCCCTTGCGGGTGGCGAAGAAGATGAACTTGCCCTCCTCTTCCAGATTGCGCACGGGCAGGATAGTGCGCACATTTTCTCCCGGCTGTAAGTTGAGCAGGCTGGCCATGGACTTGCCTTTGCCGGCGGCACCGATATCGGGAATCTCATACACCTTGAGCCAATAGACACGGCCGGCATTGGTGAAGCAAAGCAGATACGCATGGGTGGAGTCGACGATGAGCTGGGAGACAAAGTCTTCTTCCCGCGTCTTCATACCCAGCCGGCCGGTGCCACCGCGCCGTTGCTGGCGGTAGATGGAAATGGGAGTGCGCTTGAGATAACCGGAATGAGAAACAGTGACGGCGACCTGTTCGTCGGCGATCAGGTCTTTCAGCTGCAACTCGGCAGTCTCGTCGAGAATCTGGGTTCGCCGTTCGTCGCCGAACTCCTTGCGCGCAGCTTCGAGCTCCTTGACGATCAGCGCCCGCAGCTTCGGCTCGGAAGCAAGAATGGCCTCGTACTCGGCGATGCGCTCACGCACCTCGATCAATTCTTTGAGGATTTCGTCGGTCGAAAGCTGGGTGAGGCGGTAGAGCTGCAGTTCGAGGATGGCGTCGATCTGCCGATAGCTCAGCCCGGGTTCCCGCTCCGGCCCGGTTACGATGCCGGTATCAAGCTTGAGAACAATATCTTTGGATAGCGAAAAGCGGCGCAGGTTTTCCCGTGCTTCAGCGCGCGATCCCGAGGCACGAATGATGCGGATCACCTGGTCGATATTGTCCAGGGCAATCTTGTAGCCCTCGAGAATGTGTTCGCGCTCCCGAGCTTTCTTGAGCAGAAACGAAGTGCGCCGGCGAACCACGTCGACCCGGTGATTAATGAAGTGCCGGATGGCGTCATGCAAAGCAAGCTCGCGCGGCTGGCCATTCACCACGGCAAGAAAGATCATGGAAAAGCTCTCTTGCATCTGGGTGTGCTTGTAGAGCTGGTTGAGGACGATCTGTGCCTCTGCGCCACGCTTGAGGCCAATGACGATGCGCATTCCGTCGCGGTCACTTTCATCGCGGAAGTCGTCTTCCGAAATGTCGGTGATGACCTTTTCGTTGACCAGCTCGGCAATGCGCTCGATCAGTTTGGACTTGTTCACCTGGTAGGGAATCTCAGTGACGATGATCGCCTGCCGGCCGCCCTTTAGCTGCTCGATGGCCGCCTTGGCGCGCATGAGGAAACGGCCGCGGCCGGTCTTGTAAGCCTGGGCGATCCCTCCACGGCCATAGATGAAGCCGCCGGTGGGAAAGTCAGGCCCTTGCACGTGCTGTAAAACCTCAGCCAGGCCAGCCTGCGGATTTTTCACCAGTTCAATGGTGGCGCTGATCACTTCGTTCAGGTTGTGCGGCGGAATGTTGGTTGCCATGCCCACGGCGATCCCATTGGAGCCGTTCACGATCAGGTTGGGAACGCGGGTTGGCAGTACCGTGGGTTCGAGCGTGCTTTCGTCGTAGTTGGGAACAAAGTCAACCGTGTCCTGGTCGATGTCGGCCAGCATCTGGCCGGCAATGCGGGTCATGCGGCATTCGGTATAGCGCATGGCCGCGGGCGGATCGCCATCTACGGAGCCGAAGTTCCCCTGGCCGTCCACCATGGGATAGCGCATGCTAAAAGGCTGCGCCAACCGCACCATGGTGTCGTAAATCGCCGAATCGCCGTGGGGATGATACACACCCATGGCCTGACCGACCACTTTGGCGCACTTGGCGTACTTCTTGTTGTACTCCAAACCCATTTCGTGCAGGGTGTAGAGAATTCTGCGATGCACCGGCTTGAAGCCATCTCGAATATCGGGGAGGGCGCGCCCGATGATGACCGACATCGAGTAGTCAAGATAGGAACGCTTCATCTCATCTTCAATGTTGATGGGAATGAGGCGGGTTCCTGGTCCGTCTGGCGGGTTGCCGTCGCTGCCGTTTGGACCTAGAGGAAGGGGGGGATTCGAATCATCTGCCATAAAAGGGTGGGCCTTGGACGGGGAATAAATCTGCGGTCAAGGGCTATTTAGATGATACGTGTTTTGGGGCCGCCCAGCAAGGCGATGGAGCCACTCTAAGTCTTTTTCTTTGAATCATTTGTCTGGAACTAAGGCAGGGAGAGAAGGCTTAGAGCCGCCTGGAGAACAAGCAGGCATCCGGCCATGGCCAGGAAGTTGCGCCGATAGCGGGTTTCGAGGAAATCGGCAAAGACTCCGGCGATGAATGTGAACAGAAAAGGGAGCGCCCACAGGGTGGGCTCGCTGGAGATGCCGGGAGTGACGAGCAAAAAGAATAGCAGCGCCAGAAACAGTGGGACGGTATTGCCAAAATACCGTGACCTGCGGGTGGGCAGATAGAGCAGGAGGGCGGCGGCAGCAGCAACGGTTACGGCCGAATTGGGAAGACTAAGAAACCAATGACGCGCAGGCGCAAGTGAAAACCAGATCCGCCCTGCACCGCTGCGAAAGAAGTAGCTGAATGCGTCCGGGCTGAAGTCATAGGAAGCGAACACCAGCAACAAGGTTCCGAGGACGGCCGCCATCATGATGGGGATGATGTAGGCGCGACGGCCGACAGCCAGGTAGGCCATGAAGCCGATAGACAAAAGGATCGCGATTAGAAAGGCGGCCACATGCGACGCCGCGGTAAAGGCGAGGGTCAACGTGAGCAACACAATGCGCGAACGCCACTTACGAGGGGGGCCCTGCATGGCATGGGCTACTCCCATGGCGGTGTAAAGAGAGGCAAACAGGCCAAATGCCGTCAGAATTTCATTATTGGGATAGGTACAGGCGTGGATGACCGGAGGAGAGAAGCAATACAGGGCCAGCGCGATAAAGCCGCCGGGGTTGCCATACAGGCGCCGGGTAACCCACCATAGCGCACCCCCAAGGACAACTCCAGTGAGCAGGAAACCACTATGCAATAACAGCAGAACATAACCGAGTTCGTGGCGCATCTCCCAGGTGGAGGTGCCGGCATCCTGTCCGGCAAGAACACGCTGCAAGGTCAGTGGGAGGCCGGCGATACGGTAGCCTAGCGTGCCGTCGGGGATGTTGCCACAGGTAGTGAAGTATCCGGCCAGCGGGTCCGGTGTTTCCCACATCTCACGGCCACAGCGGGCGAAGTCATAGTCCCGCGAGGTGAGCGTTTGGCGATGAAATACCCACAAGCACTGTGCTATCAGCAGCAACAGCAGAAGGGCTGCGAGCTGTTGCGGGCGGTTGAACTGGAAGCCTGAGACCTTGGGCATGAATTTTGCGTTTTTACTATTGCTGCGTGTTGGACATATTGACTCCGTGCGGCCATTCTTTGACGGAATGGCCACGTTCGTACCCGTCTCCCTGTTTACGTCGATAGTAAAACGCATGGTGATTTTCTTTAGAGCCTGGGCCAAGTGAAATGAGTATGCGGCAGGTACTGGTGGGCGTTGGGAAAGCCGAAGATCCGTCCATAGGCGGTGTATCCAGTCTCGCTGAACCAGAACCAGAGCCGCTTCCAAAGCGGGTAATCAGGGGGCCAGGGCGCTACGTCCATTCGCCAGGCAAGCGGATAGCGTTGAAAGATGAGGCTGGCGCGGCGCACGTGGGTGGGTGAAGTAACAACCAGCGCTGAGGTCCACCCCATTGCCTGCATAATCCGGTACGAGTAATAGGCATTCTGAATGGTGTTGTGCGATTGATATTCCGAATAGAGTGCTGATTCAGGAACACCTTGAGAAAGCGCAAACCGATACATGACCTGGGACTCGATGAACTTGTTCCGGACGGCGCCCCCGGTCATCATGATTCGCGGCGCGACCCCCTCGCGATACTGCCGTATCGCTTCCAGCACTCGCGATTTGGCGAGCGGGGCGATGGTGCCATTGTCCGTAGCTGGATTACCCAGCACCAGAATCACATCGAATTGAGTGCGCTCAGTGTCGTTCATGGGAATGGAAAAGTAGAGGACGGAAATGCAGGCGATTGCTGTCGCCAGCAAGATGCTGGAAATGCGTAGGATCTTAGATCCCTGCTGAAGCAACGCTGTTGAAATCATAGATGATGATTCTAGCGAGTCTGCCGCCTGAAAGCTTCGGGTGAGAAATGCTCAGGGCCGGTTTTTTACCACATCTTGCTGCTAATCTGATGCCAATGTCCGCTGGTAGAAGTGAGTCTGAGCGGCTGGTCTCCGCCGACCGCGCCGAAGATGACAATTCGTTTGAACTGAAGCTCCGACCCAAGTGGCTGGGCGAGTTCATTGGCCAGGAGAAGGCCAAGGAACAGCTGAGCATCGCGCTCACCGCAGCGAAGTCGCGCGGCGAAGCTCTGGATCATGTGCTGCTGTTCGGGCCGCCAGGCCTGGGCAAGACGACGCTGGCGACGATTATTGCTAACGAACTGGACGTCGGCTTCCAGCAAACCTCGGGGCCGGCGCTTCAGATCCAGGGAGATTTGACCGCAATCCTGACCAATCTGCGGGATCGCCAGGTGCTGTTTTTGGACGAGATCCACCGCCTGCAGCCGGTGCTCGAAGAAAAGCTCTATACCGCCCTCGAAGACTACAAGCTGGACATCATCATCGGGCAGGGACCGGCGGCCCGGACCCACGTGATGGAAATTAAGCCGTTTACTTTTATTGCGGCCACGACACGGCCGGGGCTGCTCTCCTCGCCTTTGCGATCGCGTTTTGGTATTTTGCTCCGGCTTGAGTTTTACACAGAAGACGAACTCCGCTTCATCGTCGAGCGGTCGGCGGAAGTGCTCCATGTGCCGATTGATGGGGACGGCGCCGCGGAGATCGCATTGCGCTCGCGGGGAACGCCTCGCATTGCCAACCGGCTGCTCCGCCGGGTGCGCGACTACGCCCAGGTGCGGGGTACTGGAAGCATCGACCGGGCAACGGCCGAGGCAGCCTTAAAGTTGCACGGGGTCGACGCACATGGCTTCGACGATCTGGATCGCCGGCTGCTGCTCACGATTATCGAGAAATACGACGGAGGCCCGGTCGGGTTGAATACCCTAGCGGCGAGCCTGGCGGAGGAAGAGGATGCCCTGGAGGAGGTCTATGAGCCCTTCCTGATCCAGATCGGTTTTCTCGATCGCACACCTCGAGGACGGGTGGCGACGCGGCTAGCCTATGAGCATTTCGGGCGTCCATTGCCTGGCCGGCAGACGCCGCTTTTCTGAGGTGAGCTGCGGAAAACTCAAGAACGACGGGCACGGCTTCAGCCGCATTGATTCCAAAGTGACTAGGGACGGGCTAGGGACGGGGCTAAAGGGCATGTGTAAGAACCGAGATTTAGAAATTTAGTCCCGCAGGGACGGTTGAACTTAGCCCAGGACGCTAGTCCTGGGTTGGATTTGAAAGGATGACCCAGCCTGTCCCTGCGGGACCCAATCCTGTTTCTTGATGTACCCAGGACTAGCGTCCTGGGCCTCGAGTTTCTACATTTCTGGAGCTGCGAATTGGCCGGCGGAAGACATATTGCCGTATTTGGATCAACGAACAGTAAGCTGTGCCAGCCCCGGACTTCAGTCCGGGGGAGCGGGTTTTCAAACCCGCGTGAACGCTTTATCTTGCAATGACCGGGCTTTTAGCCCTGGTGAAAACGCCCCAAGCTCCCCAATAAACCCCATTCGCATATCAATGAAAAGATGTAGCCGTGACCATCAGGTGGGTACCGCAACAAGATCCTGTACGCGGGCTTCGGTGGTTGAAAAGCTCCGAACGGCCATAGGCAAGATAGGCATCCTCGAGGTCCTTCGACTCCGCGCCCTCGAGAGCGGTGTCCCGCGATAAATCTGTGAGGGCTCCGCTCAGGATGACGATTTTGTGGGAGTTTTGAAGAAAAACATTCCAAACAAGTTAGCGCTTATGGCCCGGAAGGGCTGGGTTGGAATCCCCATCATGATCCCGAGCGCCATAGGCGCGGCACCCATGTTGTCCTCAACGAATCTGCGGCGTGGAGGAATCGCAAATGTCAGCCGTTTTGTCATGGGTTCGCAGGGAACCTGCTGTTTCTCTTTTCAGTTCTCACACACGCTCTTAGGCCCTGAGCTACGCTTCTTCAAAAACATTTAGCGCGGTTCATTCCATGACGCACGAGCAAACGCAGATCGTGCCTGACACAGCACATGGAACCGAAAGTCCGAGGACTGAGAAAGTATTTCCTTGGTTGTTTACCGTCCGAAGGAATAACTCACTTTGAAGACTCCCGAGTCGATACCGGGGTTCGCGGCGCCACCACTGCCGGTGTTGGCGAGATGATGGTAGCGATATTCCAACTGGCAAGAGCGGGTGTGGGTGCTATAAATCTCCACCCCGGCCCCGAATTCGAAAGTAAAGTTGAAGGCGGAGCTGTTGAATACTGGGATGTCTCTGGGCGATACCGCAAAGCCACCCAGCCCAGTCACGAACGGCTGCATGCGCCGGTGGGGAAACGCCTTCAGCTTATAGCCCAGCGGGCTAAAGCCGCTTACGTAGGTCGATCGCGTTCCGCCGATGTAGGTTGCAGTTCCGGGATAGACCTGGTTCTGCGTCACCAGAAGCACGTTTAAGGGTGCGCTCGATACCGGCTTATCCACGGGAACGGGTGAAGAAAACGTCACGTTTCCTGAATACGCAGGCTGTTGCGGAAACTGCAACGTGAACCCCTTCATCGTAGGATCCGTCACGGTCATGTAGGGCCGCACCTCGGCAAGCCACGAGCCGGTGACATTGGAGCCGAGAAAACTCCGTCTTTCGAAACTGGCCCCCAACGCGGTGATCTTGCGTCCATCCGCGTAGCCCAAAAGCATGTGACTGGAATCGTTGGAATACTCGACAAATCCGCCGAACGCCATGCGGTTCGAATAGACACTGACATCCTGCGCCCGAGTGACAGCGCTAGCAGTCAACCCCATCAGCAGGCAAAGGGCCGCCTTGCGTATCCATTTTTTAAAGCAATTGGTTTGCAACATCCGATCCCTCTCCTCATGCGTTCAAACGCATCGCTGCGCGTAGATGTCCGTAATTCCGAAATCTGCTGCGGCGGGGGGACCGGGCATTCTCCTGTTTTGGACCCGTACAGAAGAGGACGGTATGAGCAGTCAATTCCTGAATTTCTCGATCAAGGCCCCGGGGGGTGGGGAACTTGGATCCAGAGGATGATGACAATTACTGTGACATTCCTGATATCGGTCTGGTGCAGCCTTTGCTTCAACAAAGCTGCGTTGATTTCAAGGCAATCGTAGCACCCAGGGTATACCCTTCTGTTCCGTGAATCGCTGGGCCGGCGGGAAATAGTCACCTGGTTTTCGAAACTTTGGTGACGGCGGGTTAGGGCAACGCGCGGTAGACCGCATACATCTCACTGCGGTTGGGAAAAGCCCAGGCCTCGTAGTCTTCTTCGCTCATCGCGATCTCGTCCCGCCACAGCATCTTGAGCCAGGGGACCCCATCAAGCATCACTTCCAGCTCCGGGTGGATGTACACCAGGTACAACTCTCGCGGCAATTGCGCCAATGAGGTTTCCAGGTTCTGAAAAACCCGCTCCATCACTGGTCCGGTAAACGCATTCCACATGTAGACAATCAAGGGTCCAGGCGGCCAGGGGAATTCCGCCGCATCGCCCTGGACGGAGATAACCGGAGGCCGATGACGAACTCCCGTATAGCGCCCGATGTTAGCCCGGGCGACGCGGTCCAGCTCCGGAGAAAGCTCAACCCCAAGGATCTCGCGGAAGGGATAGTCGCAAGCCAGCAACAGGGCCCGGCCCTTGCCCGATCCCACATCCACGAATCCGAAACGCTGATAGTCCAGCTGCAGCCGGTCCCGCACCGCTTGCATGACGGAGTGAAACACGGAGGGCGCTACGCCAAAGTAACCGTTATTGTATGGATCGTGTTGATGGCCGGAAGGCAATTCGTAGAGCAGCCCGCTGGTATCTACGTCGAAGCGCTCATCGAACGGGTGCACCGCGCGATAGCTGCGGTATTCACTCTGCTCCATGCGCGGCCGCGCGGCTTGCTGCCTGCTGCCCGGTTTGCGCCACAGTCGTCTGATGTTTACTCCAGTCCCAACCTCTTCCAGATGGCATCCACGCGGGTCCGGGTGGTTGGATCCATGGCGATCATCTGCGGCCACGGCCGGGTAAACCCTTCCGCGTTCCATTTACGGGTCGCGTCGACGCCCATTTTGCTGCCGTAGTTGGGCAGGCGCGAGGCATGATCGAGCGAGTCGATGGGGCCCAGCGTGAACTGGATGTCACGCTCGGGATCGATATTATTAGTTACCCGCAGTGTTACCTCGCCCAGGTCCTGTACATCGCAGTCTTCGTCGACCACCATGATGCACTTGGTGAACATCGCCTGGCCCAGCGACCAGATGCCATGCATCACCTTGCGCGCCTGGCCGGCGTAGCTCTTGCGAATGGAGACGATCATCAGGTTGTGAAACACACCTTCCACCGGCAGGTTTATATCCACAATTTCCGGAATGGTCAGCCGCATCAGAGGCAGAAAAATACGTTCCACTGCCTTGCCCATCCAGGCATCTTCCATGGGCGGTTTGCCCACGATCGTCGCGGCATAAACCGGGTCCTTGCGATGGGTGATGCAGGTGATATGAAAGACCGGATACTCCTCTTCCATGGTGTAGAAGCCGGTGTGATCGCCAAACGGGCCTTCCATGCGAAGTTCGTCCAGTTCCACGTAGCCTTCGAGGACAATCTCCGCGTTCGCCGGCACTTCCAGATCCACGGTCTCGCACTTTACCAGGTCGACCGGCGCCTGGCGGAGAAAGCCCGCGATGACAAACTCTTCCACCTCTGGAGGCGCGGGCACGATGGCGGAGAAGGTAGTCGCGGGGTCGGTACCGATCACCACGGCAACTTCGAGCCGGCGATCCTTGGCGTGGGCCAAAGCGATGGGCGGCAAGCCCGGCTGCTGGGTGGTTCCCCCGGCCGTCTCCGCCATCACCCTTACCCGGGCCGCACGTACATCTCCAGAGGCATCGGCGAC
>DASRRN010000031.1:0-5478 GCA_035695685.1 Acidobacteriaceae bacterium
TTGATTTCTCCCATTGTTTTGGTGGCCGGAAAGCTGTGAAGAGCATCGGCCAACGAGCATCCTCGGGGTTCCCTCGGCTACGCTCGGGACAGGCTCTTCGACTACGCGCTGTAAACCCTCTGTTAGGCGATAGATCCGCGAGGAGCTTCGCTCAGGATGACGGTCTTGTGGGAGTTTTGAAAAACATTCCGGTTGGGTGTGCCAAAAATAAGAAAAATCAAAAAAGTCACAACCTCTCCGGGAACGGGGCCTCGATGGCAAATGGCAAGTAAGACGAACCAGGACTGTATGCCTGCTATGGTGGCTCTGCCCCAGCTCGACGCTGTTCATTTTCCCGCAACATGAGAGCAGCCGACCTGCCAATCGTATGATCGGAAGGGATGAACAACGACTCCAGTGTGGGCGCGACAGAAGTTACGGATCTGGTTGCGCGTCTGCGCCAGGGAGACGTACGCGCCTTGGCGCGGGCCGTTTCGCTAGTGGAAAACGACGCGCCGTCCGCCCGGCAGATCCTTTCCGGCTGCTTTCCTTACACCGGCTCCGCCATGCGCATTGGCATCACCGGCTCCCCTGGCGCCGGTAAGAGCACGCTGGTCGACGGGCTCGCGCGCCGATATCGTGCCCAACAGACGACCGTGGGCGTCGTCGGCGTCGATCCCACCAGCCCCTTCACCGGCGGAGCCATCCTGGGCGATCGCATCCGCATGCGGGAACACGACACTGACCCCGGCTTCTACATGCGGAGCATGGCTACCCGCGGCTCCCTGGGCGGCCTCGCCCGTTCCTCGGCAGATGTCGCCGCCGTCATCGAAGCAAGTGGCAAGCAGCGCCTGCTGCTCGAGACGGTGGGTGTCGGGCAGGATGAAATCGACATTGCCCGCCTGGCTGACGTGACCGTCGTGGTCCTGGTGCCAGGCATGGGCGACGACGTGCAGAGCCTAAAGGCTGGCATTATGGAGATAGCCGATATCTTCGTGGTTAACAAGAGCGATCGAGACGGCGCCGATCGGGTAGAAAAAGAGGTGCGATCGCTGCAGTCTTTGACGGCGGAACACGGCAGCTGGATTCCACCCGCGATCCGAACCATCGCCACGACCGGCGCCGGCATCGAAGAACTGGACCAGGCGTTGGACCAATTCTGGTCCTGGCTGGCTCAGGAGGGAAGGCTTAGCGCCCGGAGAGAAACCCACTGGCGAATGCGGGTGATGGAAATGGTGCGCCATGAACTGCTGCGCGAAATGCGTGGCCATGGGCTGACCGATCAGGAACTAGCGAAGATCGGCCGCCAGGTAGTGCTCAGACAACAGGATCCCTACCAGCTTGCGCTGCGCCTGGTGGAACAACTTATGCGGCGTTAGGAGAGGCAGATGGCAAAGATCGACCACCTGGGCATTGCGGTCAGGAGTATTGAGCAAGCCCGGCGCTTCTATCAGGCCCTCGGGCTCACGGTGCTAAAGGATGAAGAGGACGACGAACGCGTGCGCAGTCTGATGGTTCCGATGGGAGACAGCCGGCTCCGGTTACTTGAGCCTTTGGATAAGACAACACCGCTGGGCAAGTTTCTCGAGCAACACGGCGAAGGCCTGCACCACCTGGCGCTCCATGTGGACGACATTTCGAGCACCTTCGAAGAGATGAAGCAGGCCGGCGTCCGGCTGCTTTCGGATGAAATCGAAATCGGCGCCGGCGGCCGCCTGCATTTTATGGTTGACCCATCAGCGTCGAATGGTGTGTTGCTGGAAATCTGCCAGGATCCTATTTCTGCGGTGTAAGGGCACATGCTTCTATCTCTGAATACCTGCGGAAACACGGCCAGCGTCGCTCTCGGCGTGGCTGACGAGAATGAGGTCCGGACTATTGCGACAGCTGAGCTCGCGGTGCGCACCTATTCGGCGCGCCTAGTTCCCGAGGTCGCCGCGCTGCTGGAAAGCCGGCAGGTGACCTTGCGGGATGTCGAGGCCATCGTGGTGGTTAATGGGCCGGGCAGCTTTACCGGCATTCGCGTAGGCTTGAGTACCGCCAAAGGACTGGCCGAAGGAACCGGCACTCCCCTCATTGCGCTTTCACGTTTGGCCTTGCTTGCGCATGCGAGTGGTCTACCCCACGTGTTGGCAGCGGTAGATGCGGGCCGCGGAGAGTACTACGTCGGCGAATACCGTAAGGGCAAAAACCTGGGCGAAATGCTTTTGAGCGGAGAGGAGACGGTCGCGGCGGCCAAGCAACCCGGAGCAGGGGTGCTGGTTTGCGAAGAGAGCCGCGCCGGCGATGACTCGAGCAGCGCTTGTTCTGCCCTTGCCGTCTGCGGTCCGGTATATGTGCAACCTCCCGGCGCTGCCGAAGCGCTTCACTTCGCTTTAGGCCGCTTTCGCGCGCGAGACTTTGACGATCCGGAAACCCTGGACGCAAACTATCTCCGCCGTTCCGACGCTGAGGTATTGCGTGCGGCCAAGGCAGGCGCGTGACCTTCTGTGTACGCGCCATGGAGGCGCAGGATCTCGATAGCGTGCTGGTGATGGCCGCGGAATCTGTGGAGGCGCCCAACTGGAATCGCCTCGACTACGAACAGATAGTGCTCGCAACGCCCTCAGACACATTGCTACGCTGCGGGCTGGTAGCGGAGAGCGGCGGTAAGCTCGCCGGTTTTGCCGTAACCCGGTGGTTGCGCCAGGAGGCCACGGCCGATGTGGAAGGCCTGTTTGTGCAACCGGAGTATCGCCGCCAAGGTATCGGGAACCGCCTGCTTGGAGCTTGCATGGCTTGGGCGGGCGATGCTGGAGCGTCGACCATGAGGCTGGAGGTGAGGGCATCGAATACCGCAGCCCACGCTCTTTACCGTCGCCACGGCTTTAGCCCCGCAGGGATCCGCCGTGCCTATTATTCGGCTCCCGTGGAAGACGCGCTCGTGTTACATGCTCCATTGCTTCCCCTGACCCCCGTACCTCTATAATTCTCCAAGGGTTTGATCGCAACCATGGTACGTGACGGATACTTTTATGGTTTGGGGTTTATTGCTGCTGCCGTTCTCGTCTCGCTGGTAACCGGGCGCTGGACCTGGGCAGTGGTGCCGATTTTGCTGGCATGCTTTTTCCTGTGGTTTTTTCGCGATCCCAATCGCCCCGTGCCTATCGAGGCGGGCTTGGTGGTTTCGCCGGCCGATGGCAAGGTCACCGAGGTTGCCCGCATCCAAACGCCGGCCGGAGAGCGCATTCGCCTGAGCATCTTTCTCAATGTTTTCGATGTTCATGTCAATCGCTCGCCTATAGCCGGCACAGTGCGCGAGGTTCGGTATCAAAAAGGCAAGTACCTGAATGCCCTCAACCCCGACTCGGCAGAAAAAAATGAGCAGAATTTAGTGACGGTGCAAGGCGATGAGTTCGATGTGAGCTTTAAGCAGATTGCCGGGCTGCTCGCCCGCCGCATCGTCTTTCGCTTTCAGGTAGGAGACTTTGTGGAGCGCGGTGAACGCGTCGGCCTGATTAAGTTCGGCTCTCGCGTCGACGTCCTCTTGCCTGGCCATGCGCACGTCCGGGTGGCTGTGGGACAGCGGGTCAAGGGAGGCGCCTCTATCCTGGCCGATATCCATCCGCCGCAGGACGAGCCATCACTCGATGTTCTGCAGGAGAGTTTTGCTTGAAGCGCGAAACCCCTGGACAGCCCGACCGCAAGAGAAAGGGCCGCTTGCGCCGTGGCATGTATATCATCCCCTCGCTCTTCACCTCAGGCAATATCGCGGCCGGCTACTTCGCCATTACCCAAAGCCTCCAGGGGTCGGTGCAGGAGCCGCGGCATTTCAATTATGCCGCCCTGGCAATCGGCTTCGCCATTCCTTTTGACGCTCTCGATGGCCGCATCGCGCGGATGACCAAAACCACCAGCGACTTCGGCAGGGAGCTCGATTCTCTTGCCGACGTAATTACCTTCGGCGTGGCTCCCAGTCTCCTGGCCTTTACCTGGGGGTTCCAGTCGCTTCCCATGGCCATGGATGCTGTCCGAAGGCAGCACGTGGTGCAATGGGGCGCATTCGTCTGTTTTCTGTTTCTGCTCTGCGGGGCTGGGCGCCTGGCACGCTTCAACATCGGCGCCAATCCGTTACCCAAGAATCCCGGCCGACCCGGCCGAAAATACTTTGTGGGCATGCCTATTCCCGCCGCCGCTGGGGTGATTGCCGCGGTCGTCCATTTTTTTTCCGGAACACCCGTACCCAACTGGCGCGTCGCCATCATGTGGATGACCCTGGTCTTTATCGTTGGACTGTTGATGGTCAGTACCTGGCGCTTCTGGAGCGGAAAAGAAATCGATCTCGCCGCTCGTCATCCCTTTCAGCGCATCGTGGTTGTGGGATTGGCGATCTATGCCACCGTAGTGTTCTCGCAAATTGTCCTTTTCCTGATTGCGTTCTGCTATATGTTTTCCGGCATCTTCGCCCGTGCAGCATACTCCTGGCAGCGCCGCCACCGACGGAGGATGACCCCCGAGGCAGTGGCGCTCCCCGAACCCCCTTCGCACCCTCCATCCCAGCCGTCAGTGCATCCGTGAGCAGGCACGTACATCGATGACCCCCAGCTACCGTATCGCAATCGTGGGCGCCGCTACCATTCGCGGCAAACAGCTCAATGAAGCACTCGCCGAATCAAGCTTTGCCTCCGCAGAGTTCGTGCTGATGGACGATCAGGAGGCCTTAGGGCAGCTGGAAGCGGTGGGCGATGAGATGACCTTTATCCAGCCCATCACGGCCGATTCCTTTGAGCGCATCGATTTCACCTTCTTCTGCGGCTCCGCGGAATTAAGCCGCCGGCATTGGCATGCCGCGCAGCGCGCCGGTTCCAGCATCGTCGATCTTTCCGCAGGCTTAGAAGGCCAGGCCGGAGTGCTGGTGTGCGCCCCGTGGCTGCAGGAGGCGATGGGGGAAACAGCCGTAGCCAGCGCACCCAATCTGCATACGCCTGCCATCGTTTCCGCCCACCCAGCCGCATTGGTGCTTGCCCTGCTGTTGGAGCGTTTGCAGCGAGCCGGGGCCATTCGCCAGGTCTCAGTGACAGTACTGGAGCCAGCTTCGGAGTATGGTAAGCCGGCGCTCGATGAGCTGCATCAGCAAACGGTCTCGCTGCTTTCCTTTCAGAGTATCCCGACCCAGTTGTACGACGTTCAGGTGGCCTTCAACACTGTGGCCGCATTTGGTGAGAACGCAAAGATCAGCTTGGCGGAGAGCGAAGCCCGCGTGCGGCGTCACTATGCTTTACTTTCCGGCGGACGGCTGCCGCAGCTTTCGCTGCAATTGATCCATGCGCCAGTCTTCCATGGTCATACGTTTTCAATCTCAGTGGAATACGAACGGCAGGTGACACTGCAGCAGATCGAGGCGACGCTTTCGGCTCCTCATATGGAGGTGGTGATGGGCGATGCTGACGCTCCGGGCAACCTCAACTCCATCGGCGACGAGGATATCGCGGTGAGAGTGCGCTTCGATGAGGAGGGGCT
>DASRRN010000032.1:0-5893 GCA_035695685.1 Acidobacteriaceae bacterium
TGACATGGGCAATGCCTTCCAAAAGTCCTCTCAGGTCTGGCCCAGCGCCCTACGCACCAAGCAGCCCCACAGCTACACCTGCCGCAATGTCACTACGCCCTACACTACGTACAACACGCCCGATACCTGCGATTTCAATGACTTCTCCCATGACGTGGGGCTGGGCTTGCGCTATCACACACCCATTGGGCCGATACGCGGAGACTTCAGCTATAACCTCAATCCGCCGATCTATCCCATCATCTACGACTACACCACCGCGGCTACGGCTCCGAATCCGCACGTCGGCCAAGCCGGGCATGTCAACTTTTTCTTCAGCATTGGACAGAGCTTTTGAGGTGGAGCAGCCATGCTCGTGGATAGGGGCAGAGTTCGAAATTTGGTTTTAAGCATGACCATGGCTGCGAGCGCATGGGGACAGCAAACCGCCGCGCCCGTACCACCGGGGGCCGTGGTTCTCGATCACGTCGTCGCGGTCATCAATGGCAGCGTTATCCTTGAGAGCGATGTGCAGGAAGAGATGCGTTACGCCGTGTTGCAGCCGTTCAGCATCAATAGTGCGCGCAACACCCCACAGCGTGCGCTACAGCGCCTCATCGACCGCGATCTCATCCTGCAACAAATGCAGACCGCGGAAACGGTGAGCCCGCCCACGCCGGAGGAGGTACATCAGCGCATTACCCAGCTGCGCGAGGTGATGCCCGAGTGCGCGCAATACCACTGCGAGACCGAGGCCGGCTGGCAAGCCTTCCTTAAGGCGAACGGCCTGACGGAAAACGAAGTCGAGAAACACTGGGCGCAACGCCTACAGATCCTCTCGTTCATCCAGTCGCGCTTTGGCGCCGGGGTTCGCATTACGCCCGCCGAGATTCAGGACTACTACAACAAGAAACTGGTTCCCCAGCTCAAGGGCCAGAAGCCCCCGTCCCTGGCTTCCGTCTCCAGCCGGATTGAGGAGATTCTGCTGCAGCAGCGGGTGAGCTCCCTGCTGCTCGAATGGTTACAGAGCTTGAAGAGCGAAGGCAGCGTCAGCATTCTCGATCCCGCCTTTGGCAAGGTGGGCACCAGCGGTTCCGGCGACGAATCCGATTCCGGAGGGCAGTCGTGAACGCCTGGGGCTGGATTTGGAGGGTCGGCGGGGGTCTCGTGCTCCTGTTAATCCTGGTCATTGCCGGACTGCTTTTCTATGCCTCAACGCCGCACTTTGCCAACATCGTCCGGCAAAAGGTCGTCACTGTCCTCGAAGACGCCACCGGCGGCCGGGTGGAGATCCAGTCTATGCGCTGGAACCTGCGCCATCTCGCGGTGGAGGTGGATAACCTGACCATTCATGGCCTCGAGAGCCGGGGTGAATTGCCCTATGCCCATGTCGACCGGCTTTATGCGCGGGCCAGGATCCTCTCTTTTGTCGATGCCAGGCTGGGCCTCGATTTCCTGGAGATCGACCGTCCGGCAATTCACATCATTGTTTACCCTGACGGCCGCACCAACCAGCCGACACCGAAGGCCAGGCAAAGCGCAGGCGGCCCTGCGATCAAGACGATCTTCGATCTCCAGGCGCGCAGGGTAGAAGTTCACAACGGCGTGGCGCTGATCAATGAGCGTTCTATACCGTTCCAGCTTGCCGCTAATGACCTGGGAGTGGTGATCACTTACGCGCCGCTGCGCGGTCACTATCTGGGCGAAATCTCCTGCTCCGATATCACCGCCCAGAAGGGGAAGTCCGCGGTCGTCCAGAGCCGGCTGAATCTGAGCGTGGAAGCGGCCCCCGATGCTGTCGACCTCAAGACGCTGCACTTTACCAGCGAAAAAACCAACCTCCAGGCCTCTGGAAGTCTTACCCACTTCGCCCGGCCACAGTGGAAGCTGTCCACGAACGGCACCGTCGATCTGGCGGAAGTGACAGCGCTGGGTGCTGTTGACGGCTTCAAGCGTGGAAGCGTGGACCTTACGGTTACGGGCCAGGGCAGCGGGACGGATCAATATGTCCTGGACGGCCACGCGAAGGTAGTCAATGCCAGCTACGCCATTGAATACTTCTGGATTGACGGAGTGAACGCTACCACTCGCCTGCACATAACTCCGGACGAGATCACGCTACCTGATCTGGTGGGCCGCCCACGTCAGGGCGGGACCGTCAACGCAGCTCTTCGCTTTCTCCATTGGCAGGCCCCCGATCGTCCGGCAAAGGCCGCCGGGGCTCAGGTGATGAGTGTTCGCGCCCGGGTGCGCGGCGTACGCCTCAGCACCGTCCTTGCCAGCGTGGTTCCACCCCATTATCGGGATTTGGGCTTCGATACGGCGGGCGAGGGGAACGTGAGTGTCGATTGGACGGGCTCTCCGGATGATCTTACGGTCGCAGCCGTTCTGGCTATGAGCGTTCCCGATACTCCCACTCCCGGCCTGGTTTCCCTCAGCGGTTCGGTGGATGCCAAGTACTTCCAGCGTGGGGGCAGAGTGGACATCAAACAACTGGAAGCGCACAGTCCCGCAACCACTCTTACCGTGAGCGGCCCACTCGGTGTGTATCCGGTAGAGAGACCTTCCGATCTTTCGGTTCACCTGGTCAACCATAATCTGGGCGAGTTCGATCACGTGTTGAAGGCGCTGGATTTGGGCATCAACGGCAAGCCTGGAATCGGGGGCCTTCCCGTCTCTCTTCAAGGAGACGCAACCTTTGACGGTTCGGCAACCGGTTCCCTGGTAGATCCCGCATTCAAGGGTCACCTGACCGCGAGCAGGTTTTCTACCGTGTTCGTGCTCCCAGCCAGCACCTCGCCCAACCCGGCCCATCCTTCGATTGGACCCGTGGCTTTGCCCGCCGCCAACTCGTCTGAGGCAACCACTCCAGCCGGGCCCGTGGCCGGCACCCCCATGACCATCCACTGGGACAGTCTGGACACCATAGCCAGCTACTCCTCCAGCCTCATCTCCGTCGATCACGCAACGCTCACCCGCGGCAAAACAGTGATCCACGTTTCCGGTGAATTGGAGGCGCATCGCATCAACCGCCGAAGGGTGGCTTTCGACGACCAAGCCACGATCAACGCCACAGCCCAGATGCAGAACGCGGCACTCACCGATCTTTTGGCTCTGGCCGGGCAAGATCTGCCAGTCACCGGCACTCTCAACATGCAGGCCCATGCCGGGGGGATGCTGGGTGATCTTAATGGAGGCAGCAACCTTACTCTTCAGGGCGGAGCAATCGAGGGGCAGCCTTATCACAGCCTGACTGCGGCGCTTACCTTCGCCGGGCAAGACATCAACCTGACGAAACTTACCCTGCTCCAGGATGGCGGCACCGTGGAGGGCAACGGGACCTACAACCTGAAGACGCGAAGCTTCCTGGGCAATCTGGACGGGACCAACTTTGAACTTGCTCATTTCCCCCAACCGAAGGACCCCCGGCTCTCCGTAGCCGGTGCCTTGAAGTTTGACGCACATGCGTCAGGCACGATCGATTCCGTGTCTGTTCTGGCTGGGATCCATTTGCGCAACCTGATACTGGGCGGGCAGCCGGCCGGCGGCCTGGAAGCGGTCGTGCACACCCAGGGCACCACTGCTTATTTCACCGCCCAGAACAGTCTGGCGGCGGCGCAGTTTCAGGCCAAAGGCGAGACCCAGCTGCACAACAACTTTCAGACCAAGGCCAACGTGGTGCTGACCAACCTCAATATCGCGCCCTTTTTGCGCGCGCTCCACGTGCAGAGTGTTAGCGGCAATTCGTCCATCGGGGGCACGATTAACGTGGATGGCCCCTTGCGCGAACCGAAGCAGTTCAGCGGAGACGCGGAGATCAACCAGTTTGCGGTTACTCTGCAGGGCATCGCGCTTCAGGCAACGGGACCGTTGCGTGGATCGCTGCATGACGGCGTTCTCAATCTAACCCAGGCGCATATCACCGGGCCGGATACGAATTTGTCGGTCACCGGTACCGCGGCTTTGATGGGTGACCAGGAACTGGCGGTCACCGGCGACGGCAGCGTCAATATGAAGCTGGCGCAGACATTCGATCCCGGCATTACCTCTTCCGGGCACGTGGATTTCAATGTGCAAGCCAACGGGACGCTCACCCAGCCCTCGTTCTCTGGCCGGATGCACCTGACCAATGTGGCTCTCGCGCTCAATGACCTGCCCAATGGCATCAGCAAATTGAACGGAAATCTGATCTTCGATCAGAACCGTCTCCAGGTGCAGGACCTGGTCGGCACGACCGGTGGCGGTCAGCTCAAATTTGGAGGGTTCCTGGCCTACCAGCAGGGCCTGTACGGAGACTTCACGGCAACCGGGAAAGATATCCGGGTTCGCTACTCTGGCATCAGCGCGACCGCTGACACCACCCTGCATTTGCTGGGCTCGCAGGCCAACATGCTGCTCAGCGGCAGTGTTCAGATCACCCGCTTCATCATTGGCCCGAATGTGGACTTCGCCAACTTCGCCCCGAGTCCGGCGGCCAACGTGCCACCGAATCCCAACGCGCCGTCGAGCCACGTACGCCTGGATGTTCACATCTTTTCCGCGCCGCAGCTCGACTTTCAGAACTCCTATGCCCAATTGGCCGGCAGCGTCGATCTGCGCATCCGGGGAACGGTCGCCCAGCCGGCGATTCTCGGCCGCATCAACATCACCGACGGAACCGCCAACTTTGCCGGTACCACGTACCACCTGCAGCATGGGCAAATCTTCTTTACCAACCCGGTCATGATTCAGCCCATCATCGATATCGACGCCACCACCCGGGTGGAGGAATACGACGTGACCATCGGCCTGCACGGCAACCTCAGCCAGCTTACGCCGACCTTCCGTTCCGAGCCCCCCTTGCCGCAGGCGGACGTGATATCCCTGCTGGCTTTGGGGCGCACCCAGGAAGAGCAAGCACTCTATTCGCAACAGGAACAGTCCATCGGCTCCGATTCAACTACCAATGCGCTCCTAGGCGGCGCTCTCAATGCCGCCGTCGGCAGCCGGGTGCAAAAGCTCTTCGGCGGAGGCAGTGTCAAGATCGATCCGACTTATGTCGGCACCGTAGGCAGTTCGAGTGCCCGGATTACCGTTTCGCAGAACATCTCCCGCAATGTTCAGGTTACGTACGCCACCAACGTAAATGCCACTGCGCAACAGTTGATTCAGGCGCAGGTGGATGTTACGCAAAGCATTTCCCTGCTGGCGGTCCGCGACGAATCGGGGGTCTTTAGCCTGGTGCTGAAGGTCCATAAACGCTATCGTTGACGGCATCGTACGGTCGTAGTAAACAGGGAGGGCAACCCAGGCCCACGTTTTGAGTCTATATAACTTAGACTTTGTCGCGAAATCACAAGAACGCGAGAAAAAACAGGAGATAGAAATGAAAAGGGCAACACATGTTCTAACTTTGGCGCTGGCTGCTGTTCTGGTTTTGGGTTCTCAGGTCATTATTCCCCATGCATCGTATGCCCTGGGGCAGAACGCGCAGACCGACAACAACATTCAGGCTCAACTTCAGAACGATCTAAAGAAATTCAAGAACGTACAGATATCCGTCAAGAATGGGATCGTCGATCTGGAAGGCACCGTAAACGACTACGCAACCAAGGAAGAGATCGATAAGAAAGCGCATCGGGTCAAGAATGTTGTCGCGGTTCGTAACAAGCTCCAGATTGCCGGTGCGGGGGAGATGTCAGACGCGCAGCTCCAACAGAAAATCGTGCAGAAGCTGCAATATGATCGCGTGGGCTATGGCAACGCGTTTAACGCCATCAGCGTCAACGTACAGAACGGCGTAGTCACTCTGGCCGGCCACGCGCTGGGGCCGGTTGCGGCGGACTCCGCGGTGTCGTTAGTGAGCCATTTTCCCGGCGTGCAGGACGTGATCAACAACATCCAGGTAGACCCCTTGTCGCCCATGGATAATCGC
>DASRRN010000033.1:0-3246 GCA_035695685.1 Acidobacteriaceae bacterium
ATTCTTTACGCGCCCGCGAACCAGCCATTATGCGTTCCCACCTATTCGGAGGTATGCTGGCACCTTGGTCCAGAAGGAAGGGTAAATGGCAAAGAAAGTCTTCGATGTATGTATCGTTGGATCGGGAGCTGGGGGAGGCACACTCGCCGCCCATCTCGCCCAGCGCGGGATAAACGTCGCCGTAGTAGAGGGCGGTCCCACCATAAACACCCGCACCGACTTCAACACCCACGCCCTACCCTTCAATTTCCCCAACCGCCACATTCCCACCATGAAGCCCGGCAAAGTCGGCATGGGCTCCGAGCGCGCGCGAGGGGTCGGCGGAAAAACCATGCTATGGAACGCCGTGGCCCTGCGCCTGAGCCATCGCGACTTCAAAGGCTACACCATCGACGGAGCCGGAGCCGACTGGCCCATCGACTACCCCGACATGGCCCCCTGGTACGACCGCATCGAACGCGAAGTCGGCGTCTGCGGAAAACGCGACGGCCTCGAAGACCTGCCCGACGGCATCTACAACGAACCGCCGCCTCTAAAGCTCGGAGACCTTCTACTCCAGCGCGGCGCCAAACAACTCGGCATACCCATCATCCACACCCGCAAAGCCACACTCACCCGCGCCACCCCAACCCGCCCCGCCTGCCACTACTGCGGAAATTGCATGGCCGGCTGCGATGTAGCCGCCAAGTACAACTCCGCCGACGTCCACATGAACCCGGCCCTCAAGACCGGCAAGCTCACCATCTTCCCCGACTCGGTCGTGCGCGAAGTCATGGTCTCCAAAGAAAACCGCGCCACCGGCGTCCACTATCTCCATCGCGTCACCGGCAAGCAAGGCGAAGTCCACGCTCGCTGTGTCGCGGTTGCCTGTGCCTGTATCCAGAGCGTAGGCCTGCTGCTGATGTCCGTGTCCAGCCGGTATCCGCAAGGCCTGGCCAACTCCAGCGGCCAGCTCGGCCGCAACTTCATTCCCCACTTCAATTCCGGCGTCGAAGGTTTTCTGACTGACATGATTGGTCGAACCGTAGTGAATGACGAAGGCTTTATCGATCACGCCTACCTGCCCTCCTACATGCACACCCAAAAAAGGGACTACGCTCGAAGCTTCGGAGTGCAGATCTACACCGGTATCCGCCGCACCACCGGCTGGGCGCGCCAACTCCCGGGCTTCGGCGCCGATTACAAGCAGTGCGTGAAGCAGCGCTTCCCCGCCTACGTGAGCTTCCAATGCTTCGGAGAAATGATTCCCAACTCGCAAAGCTACATTGAATTAGATAAAACCCAAAAAGATGAGTTCGGCCTGTACAAGGTGAACGCCGTCGCCGTGGAGCTGGAAAACGAAAGAAAGATCTACCAGGCCATGAACGAGGCGTCGGTCGAGATCTTGCAAAAGGCGGGCGGAGAAGTTCTCTCCGTTTCCAATTTCGAAACCCCCACTTTCAATCACCAGTTAGGTGGGTGCCGCATGGGCACCGACCCGCGCACCTCGGTCGTGGATGCGTATTGCAAAGCGCACGACCTGCCCAATCTATACGTAGTGGATGGCAGCGTCTTCCCTTCCAGCTCAGAAAAGAACCCGACCCTGACCATCATGGCCCTGGCAGCGCGCACTGCTGATCACATCAGTGATCGTTTTCAAAAAGGAGACATCTGATGCAAACCCGCCGCGAAGCCCTCAAGATCATCGGAGCCGTCGGCGTCACCTGCGCCTTCCCCTTCTCCGCCAATGAGCTATACGGCCAGCACGTGCATGATCATGCCGCAGCGCAAGCAGCCCAGCCTCCCGCGACCGAACCAAAGTTCTTCAACCCCGCGCAGTTGCTGGTCATCTCCCGCTTGACCGACCTCATCATTCCACCCACCGATACTCCGGGCGCCGCGGCCGCCGGCGTTCCCGCCTATATCGATCTCGTGGTGAACGAAGATCCAGGCCTGCAAGCCACCTTTAAGGAAGGGCTACCGCGCTTGGACACCATCGCCGCATCCAAATCTGCCAACAGCACCTTCCTGCAACTGACGGAACCGCAGCAGGTCGAAATCCTTACCTCGCTCAGCCAGGCCGGCGGCGAAGATGGCGACTTCTTCCACGCAATCAAGAATCTGACCGCGGATGGCTATTACACCTCGCGTATCGGCTTAATGCAGGAGCTGGGATATAACGGAGACGCCGTCCTCGCAGCTTTTCCTGAATCCACCATCCCGGAACACTGAAATGCAAAAAGAATCGATCATCACCATCACCGCTGCCTGCGCCCTTATTATTCTGTGCGCCACCTGTCCCGTCCGGTCTGCCAGCCGGCCCGAAGATATCCCGTTCGAGAAACACACCATTGACCTCGGCGCTTCAGAAACCGCGGCCTTCGCCGACATCAACAAAGATGGCAAGCTCGATCTCGTCTCAGGCGAATACTGGTATGAAGCACCACGCTGGACCAAGCACCACTTCCGCGAGATCCCCTACCTTAACAACTACGTGGACGATCTATCGACCCTGCCACTCGATGTGGATGGCGACGGCTACGTCGACCTGGTCACCTCAGGCTGGTTCAGCAAGAAACTGGCATGGTGGCGTAATCCAGGAAAAACCGGCGAGAAGTGGAAAGAGCATCCCATCGCCACCGGATCCCCCATTGAATTTACTTTCCTGGTCGATCTGGATAACGACGGCAAAGCCGAAGAAATTCTCCCGCAATTCGGAGACAATCGTCCCCTCGCCTGGTACGAGCGGGATAAGCACGGCGGAATCGTAGAGCACATTGTCAGCGACCACAGCTACGGCCACGGGATCGGTGTGGGTGACATAAACGGAGACGGCCGCAACGACATCCTCACCCCGAAAGGCTGGCTGGAAGCGCCACCCGATCCGCGCCAAAAGAACTGGACTTTTCATCCGGATTGGCACTTCGAAGACGCCCTCGGCTTCATGTACGTGCGCGATGTGAACGGAGACGGACGGCCCGATATCATCACCTCCATGGCCCACGGATACGGCCTCTTCTGGCTCGAGCACACCAGCGATGGCAAGTGGGTCAAGCATGTAATTGATGACAGCTGGTCACAACCGCACGCAGTGACGCTCGTGGATTTTCGCAAGACGGGAAACATAGGCTTGTTAACCGGCAAACGCTACCTGGCCCACAACGGGCATGATCCCGGGGCGCGCGAGCCGTTAGGAGTGTACTGGTACGAGCGCATGCTCGATCCAAAAACCCACAACGTCGACTGGGCCAGGCACGTAATCGACTA
>DASRRN010000034.1:0-7548 GCA_035695685.1 Acidobacteriaceae bacterium
GCCCAGCGCGTTTGGATCGGCGATCGGGTCGCGATACCGGTATTCGCTGGCGTAGTCTACCTCGGTGGGGACGCGTGCCAAGCGCTCAATCATATACTTGCCCGCCAGGGCAGAGTGCCAACTGGTTCCGCAGGCCGCGATATTTATCCGCGTGGCCTCGCGGAAATGATCGTCGGTGATCTCCATTTCACCCAGGAACACTTCACCCGTCTCCAGTGAGATCCGGCCCAGCGTGGTGTCGCGAACGGCACGTGGCTGCTCGAAGATTTCCTTGAGCATAAAGTGCTTGTATCCGCCCTTCTCTGCCTGGATCGGGTCCCAGAGAATCTTTTCCACCTTGCGCTGGACCGGGTCGCCTGCGAGGTTGGTGAACTTCGCGCCCTGCGACGTAAGGACAGCCACATCACCATCCGCCAGGAAATACATCATGCGGGTGTGGTGCAGGATCCCGGGAACATCTGAGGCTACAAACGATTCTCCCTCTCCAAGCCCGACCACCGCAGGCGGCCCATTGCGGGCGGTAACAATGGTGTCGGGCGCATCGGCGGAGATCACGCTGATCGCGTAAGCGCCCGTCAACCTGCGCGCCGCCCGGCGCACCCCTTCGTCGAGCAACATGGTCTTGCCCGAGCTCTCGGCCGAGCGCAGTTCCTGTTCGATCAGGTGGGCGATGATTTCGGTATCTGTCTCGGTGACAAATGTGTGGCCTTCTCCTGCCAGTTCACGCTTCAATTCCAGGTAGTTCTCGACGATTCCGTTATGCACCACCACGATGCGCCCGGTGCAGTCTCGGTGGGGGTGAGCGTTCTCTTCGGTTGGCCTGCCATGGGTAGCCCAACGGGTGTGGCCGATGCCGTAGGTGCCGCGAATCGGGTTTTGCCGGATTACCTCTTCCAGGTTGCGCAGCTTCCCCGGCGCACGGCGCAGTTCCAGCCCGTGTCCCGCGGATCCCACAGCGATACCCGCCGAATCGTATCCGCGGTACTCCAGTCGTCTCAACCCCTCAAGGATGACGGAGACCACGTCCTTAGGACCGACATATCCCACGATTCCGCACATAGATTCTCATTGTACGGTCGGTCGCCAGCGGTACAGACGAAATGGGGACGGTTGGACGGGTCTAGCAGGTTACTCTGCTTGTTCTTCCAGATGGTAAGTGAACTCTTCGATCACCGGATTGGTTAGCACCTCGCGCGCGATGCGTTCCACCTCAGCTCGCGCAGCGGCCGCATCCATGGCGCGTAGCGTGAGCTGGAAGTATTTTCCCTGGCGTACTTCCTCGATGCCGGTGTATTGCATGCGTTTGAGTGCGCCATGGATCGTCTGCCCTTGCGGGTCTAGAACAGTGCGCTTCAGCGTGACGTAGACATGCGCCTTCATGGTGGTCGATTATAAACGCGGCAGGCAGGGGAAAGGCCATTCCGGCGTCCTATCAATGGCGTCGTCTGGAGTATTCTTTTTCGGCGTCCAGGAAAATAAGCATGACCGAGAGCAGGTTTTTCATCGCGGGCTTCAGGTCGGGTGCGCATTGAAGCTGCCGGAAGGCGCCGCGCACCGAAGCCAGTTCCGCCTCGTCCAGCATCCCGGCAGACGCCCCCAAATCGATCCGATGCATCTTCTGCTTTGAGTGGTCCCAAACCTCAAAGACAGTAGCCGGCATATCACGCCTCAGCTGCACTGCGCGCGCTTCCTCGACCGCTTGCTCAGGGCTGTCGGCCTCGATGTCAATTTCCCAGATAACGCGGAATTCCATTGCGGTCCGCAGCCCCGTTCCTCAAGGAGGAATAACTGAACGCTAGGCCAGACGCAATCGCTGTAGTGGCAGGCTTGGCACCCACGTAATAACACTGGGTCAGGTGTCGCCGGTTTTCCAGTCGAAGGTAATGACCGCGCGTCGGCTTGAAGCGTTGTTGGGCTAGAGAACCTGGGATGTGTTGCTGGCGGAGAGAGGGGGATTCGAACCCCCGGTAGAGGTGTTAGCCCCTACAACGGTTTAGCAAACCGCCGCCTTCAGCCACTCGGCCATCTCTCCGGGGTTCACTGGACGGATTATATCCGAAGCTGCGGCCTGGCTAGCGGTTTCCACCCGTTTCTGAGGCGACCTTTTTGTCTTTGAAGCGATTAACCGCTTCGACTACCTTGGTCCGGGCAAAGGCCGCGTCGTGCCAGCCTTTCACTTCTACCCGCTTGCCCTCCAGATCCTTATAGATGGCGAAGAAGTGAGTGATTTCCTTTAACATGTGCGGGTAAATCTCGGAGTAGTTCCACACGTCGGCGTAGCGTGGGTTGTTCTTGCCCACCGCCAGAACCTTCTCGTCAGGTACCCCCTGGTCAAGCATTTCCAGCAGGCCGATGGGCCGTACCTGCATTACGCAGCCCACAAAGCTGGGCGCGTCGACCAGGACCAGCACATCCAGCGGATCGCCATCTTCGCTCAGGGTTGAGGGAATGAACCCGTAGTCGCCGGGATAATGCACCGGGGAATAGAGATTGCGGTCCAGGCGGAAGACGTGAAGCGTCTTGTCGTATTCGTATTTGTTGATGCCCTCGGCCGGAATCTCAATAACCGTATTAATCACTTCAGGGCACTTCTCTCCGACCGGCAATTCCAGATAATTGACCATAGCGGCTCCGCAGCCGCTTTATGATAACCCAGGCAGAAATGATGGCGGGGTGCTTCAGGTCAAAGAGAAACCTTGGCGAGGTGCAAGCTGAGCTGGACCGGCTTGGTCCACAACAGAGACACAAGTTGATCCTGGTAACCAGCGAGCGCCTGCCGGCGCCGCACGGTCGAGCATGATCCGGCTTTGGATTTAGAGGATCTCAAGCAGTTTCTCGATCAGTTGCCGGTATCCGGTGGACGCGATCACCGCATCTACGCCGTTACGGAATTGCACCAGGCCGACGCCGCGGTTGTAGTCCATCGACAGGCTGACGATTCGCTCCAACGCAGTCGCCCGGGCATCGTCGAGCGTGACCTCGACATTGGTTGAAATGTATTCACGGTGGTTCGTGGCCGGCAGCTTCAATTGAATCCCTCCCCCGAAGAATCAACAAGCAGTCGTACAGAGAACCACCGCTTGATTCGTAGAATAGCCGCTCATGCCTCGCTGGCTACAACTATTGGGTAACAACGGGCGGGATAAAAGTACTCGCAGCTGGTAATGTCTACACCCTCTTTTCCGCTTGTCCATAGGGCGCTCGACCAAATGGAATCATGGCTTTAGAGCACTCCCTTGTCCCTGTATCGATCCCCGCGCCGCGGCGGGCTGCGAAATTACCCACTCCGTCAGACAGCAAATATGGAAATGCTTTAGTATCCATTACGGTTTGAAGACGCGACCCGGGTCGCAGTGCAGCAAGCCAATCAGGAGAGTTTGTTCATGGCCAACCGGTCGATGCAAAGCAAAGCATTTAACTGTCTTTTTTTGTTTTTAACCCTGGTGCCGCTGGCATCGCATTTGGAGGCGAAGGTGACCAAGTCTGCGTTCGGCAGTATGCCCGATGGAACCAAGGTGGAGATTTACACCCTCGAAGAGGGTGCGCTCAAAGCGCGTGTCATGACCTATGGCGCGCGGCTGGTGTCGCTCGAGGTGCCGGATCGCAGCGGCAAGACCGCCGACATCGTCCTCGGTTATGAGGCTCTGGCGGGCTACACCGCCGACCCCAAGAGCTACTTTGGGTCCATCGTTGGACGCTACGGCAACCGGATCGCCCATGCCAGCTTTTCCCTCGACGGCAAACGTTATCAACTCCCCGCGAATGACGGCACCAACTGTCTGCACGGGGGCATTAAAGGCTTCGACAAGCTTGTATGGCAGGGGCATGAAATTCCCAACGGAGTTGAGCTCACCCTGGTGAGCAAGGACGGCGACCAGGGCTTTCCGGGCACGCTCACTGCACGGGTCCGCTATACGCTCGAAGCGCATGCGCTCAAGATCGAGTACTTCGCCACCACCGATAAGGACACTGTCCTTAATCTGACCAATCACAGCTACTTCAACCTTGCCGGCGAGGGGCAAGGAGATATTCTCAACCACCGGGTGATGATTCCGGCCGACCGCTTCACTCCTGTCGACGCGTCGCTTATCCCCACTGGCGAACTGGCCCCGGTAGCAGGAACGCCGTTGGACTTCCATCAACCAACAGCCATCGGAGCGCGGATCAATGACAATTACGAGCAGCTGCGCCTGGCCGGCGGATATGACCACAACTACGTGTTGAATGGAAAAGCGGGGGTGTTGCAGGAGGCTGCGCGCGTCCTCGAGCCGACCAGCGGCCGGGTGCTCACGGTGGAAACGACCCAGCCCGGGCTGCAGTTCTATTCCGGCAATTTTCTGGATGGAACGCTGCATGGGAAACACGGCCACGTGTACAACAAGCACGCCGGCTTTTGCCTGGAAACCCAGCACTTTCCCGACTCTCCGAATCACCCCAAGTTTCCCACCACCGAACTCAAGCCCGGGCAGACCTATCACAACGTGACCATCTTCGGCTTCTCAACCGCGCCCTGATTGCCGGCCCGGTTCTTTCGGGCCTTCGTGTACACCTTACCCAGAGGCGTCAGACTGCCGGGTGCCCCACATCTCCGATTTCCTGTGGAGTTTCTAAATTTCAGAGAGAGCGGAGAGATCCAAATCCACGGAATGGGCGAGTTTTCTGGAGCCACCGCTGTGATGCTTTGTATCAGTCCAACAGAGATCTGGGCTTTAGAGGGTGTGAGAGAACTCGGGATTTAGAATTTAGTCCCGAAGGGACGGCTGAACTTAGCCCAGGACTAGCGTCCCTTAAGCGCTAACTTGTTTGGCCTGTTTTTCTTCAAAAACTCCCACAAAATCGTCATCCTGAGCGGAGCGCCTCACAGATTTTTCGCGGGACACAGCGCTTGATGGCGCGGAGTCGAAGGACCCCGAGGATGCTTATCTTGCCTATTACGTTCGGAGCTTTTCAACCACCGAAGCCTGCGCGTCATGCGACATAACGTCGGATTTTCACCGTAGAAAATCCAACGTGCCCCCTTTTCCGGCTGCCGGGGCAAGGATGCTACCCTTCAAATTGAAGCCCAGCCATGCCGGAAAAAATTCTCAGTCCCGAACTCAACCCCGACTCGGCCGCGCGCGCAGGTCTCTCCAGCGGTCGTCGGTTTGTGCGCGCCTGTCTGCGCCAGCCGGTGGATCAGACACCGGTGTGGTTTCTTCGCCAGGCTGGCCGCTACATGCCGGAGTACCAGGCCGTTCGCCGCCACCATTCGCTGCTGCAGATTTGTAAAAACCCTGAGCTTGCCGCTGAAGTAACCATCACCGCCGCGGAGAAGCTTAACGTCGATGCCGCCATCATCTTTGCCGATCTTCTCTTGCCACTGGAGGGCATGGGCCTCGATTTTGAGTTCCTCGCCGGGGAGGGTCCGGTGATCCATCATCCGGTGCGCACCGCAGCCGATGTCGAGAAGCTGCGCATCGATCGGGCGCACGAGCTTGGCTACGTGGCTGAGGCCATACGCAAAGTAGTGGCCCATTTCAAGGATCGCATCGGCATCGTTGGATTCTGTGGAGCGCCCTTCACCCTTGCCAGCTACATGATCGAAGGCGGCGGTTCACGCAACTACATCTTCACCAAGGCCATGATGTACCGTGAACCATCCATCTGGCGGCTACTGCTCGAAAAACTCGCTTCCGTATTGGAAGAGTACGCCGCCCAACAAGTGGAGGCGGGAGCCGACGTCATCCAGATTTTCGATAGCTGGGCCGGCGCTCTCAGCCCAACTGACTACCGCGATTTCGTTCTGCCCGTCACCACGCGTTTAGTGCGCAGTGTGCAGGCGCTGGGCGTACCGGTCATCTACTTCGGCGTTGACACCGCGACCCTGCTGCCGGCCATGCGCGAAACCGGCGCCGACGTTATCGGGCTTGATTGGCGTATACCATTGGACCAGGGCTGGTCCGCGCTTGGTCACGCAGTTGCGGTGCAAGGCAACCTCGACCCCATCCTGCTCTTCGCCAACGAAGATCTGCTCCGAAAACGCGTGCGCCAGATCCTCGAGCAGGCCGGCGGCCGCCCTGGACACATCTTTAATCTGGGCCACGGCATCGTTCCCGGTACGCCGGTCGAAAATGTGCAGCGAGTGGTGCAGTATGTGCGCGAGTTCAGCGCCATCACCGGAGACTATCCCTGTGCCTGATATTGCACCGCATCGCCAGGCAGTTCTGTTGCTTGCCCACGGAACGCCCCAATCACTGGATGAGATTCCCGAGTACTTGCGCAATATCACCGGCGGCCGCCCCATGCCCGAGTCTGTCATTGAAGAGATTCGTCACCGTTACAGTCTCATCGGATCGAGCCCGCTGACCCAGCTCACCATGGAACAGGGGCGCCTGCTATCCCTGGCACTCGGCGTGCCGGTGTACGTCGGCATGCGCAATTGGAAGCCCTATATCGGCGATGTGGTGCGCCAAATGAAAGAAGACGGCATTACCTCGGCGGTTGTTATCTGTCTGGCGCCACAGAATTCCCGTACCAGCGTCGGACTCTATCGCCGCGCTGCCTTTGCGGAAGCCGCGGGGGCAATCGAGATGGACTTCATCGATGCTTGGGCCGACCATCCGCTGCTCGCCCAGGCCTTTGCCGAACGGCTGCAGCCAGTGTGGCAAAGGCTCTCCGCCCGGATCGGCGGGCGGGCGCCGGTGCTCTTTACCGCCCACAGCGTGCCCTGCAAAACGATCCAGTCGCAGCCCCCGGATGCTCCAGAAAAGCCGGCGCCGTCGGTTGCCGGAGAAATGTCCGGTCCAGACCCGTATCCCGTCGAAGCGAAGCGCACGGCCGCGAACGTCGCTGCGCTCCTCGCGCCTTTAGGTCTCACCGCCGCCGGCTGGTTCTTCGCTTTTCAAAGCCAGGGTATGTCCGGCGCTAGCTGGATCGGTCCGACGGTGGAAGACACCCTCACCGCACTGCGCCAGGAGGGTCACTCCGTGGTCGTGATCCAGCCCATCGGTTTCCTTTGCGACCACGTTGAAATTCTCTACGACATCGATATCGGCTTCCGTGACTTCGCGGCCGCAATCGGCCTTGAGGTCGTGCGTCCCGAGTCGCTCAACGACTCTCCGCTGCTTACGGCGACGCTTGAGGATTTGGCCCGGCGAGGTTTTGCTCGGCTGGCGGCCAAGATTCATCCCGAGGCTCTGTCCGCGACCGCCTTATGATCGCGATTGTGGGTGGGGGCATTGCCGGCCTGGCGACGGCTTATCAACTGGCCTGCGATGGGGTAGCCTTTACCCTCTTTGAATCCTCAGAGCGGCTCGGCGGCATTGTCGAAACCGTTCATCGCCAGGGGTTCGTTATCGAGTGCGGGCCCGACTCCTGGGTCACGGAAAAGCCCTGGGCCCGCGAACTGGCAGTGGAACTCGGCCTCGAAGACCAGATCCTCCCCTCCAACGATCAATGGCGGCGCACCTATGTGCAGCAAGGCGGCGTACGCCGCAAGCAGCTTGTCCCGATCCCAGAGGGCATGCGCATGATGGTTCCAGCCAGGTGGGGTCCGCTGCTGGAATCACC
>DASRRN010000035.1:0-11584 GCA_035695685.1 Acidobacteriaceae bacterium
GTCCGGGGATTGGCGGCAGCCACCTGCCCGATCAACCCATCCTGGTTCTCTGGCAACGAAAGGTTGGGTAGATCGGTTCCTTCGCTCATCCACTCATAGGCAAAGACGATCGCCACATCTGACTGCCGGGCGAGCGCGGCCGCAGACGCCGGGTCGGCTCCTGAATCGAACTGGACCTTGATTCCAGGACCCGCTGCGCTTACCGCCTTCAATGGCGAGGTGGGGAACCATACGTGCGACTGCCACGGATGCGCCGGCTCACCAGGCGGATCTACTTGCGCCGATCCACCGCCAGAGATCATGCCCGTGTCGGCATGTGGTCCAATCACCGCGATGGAATGGACCGTGTTGCGATCGAGGGGCAGAAGACCATCCTTGTTCTTGAGCAGAACGATACTTTGTTCCGCGATGTGGCGCGCGGTAGCAAAGCCACCTTCTACATCGACGACGCTCTTCTGTGTCGGGTAGTCGAAGAGTCCGGCCTGAAACATGGAACGCAAAATGCGGTGCGCATGATCATCCACCTGCGCCATGGGAACCTTACCCGCCTCGACAGCCTGCTTCAGCTTCTCACCGTAGAAGTCGTCCATGGGTTCCTCATGGTCGAGTCCCGCCGCAGATGCCTTGACCGTGCTGTGGGTCCCGCCCCAGTCGGAAAGCACGAAGCCTTTGAACTGCCAATCCCGCTTGAGCACATCCGTCAAGGTGTATTTATTCTGGCAAGCGTAATCGCCGTTGATGGCGTTATAGGAGCACATGACCGCAGCGGGGTCGCCGGTGCCAATGCCGATATGGAAGGCGAGCAGGTCGGTTTCCTGCATCGCCCGCTTGCCGATGATCACGTCCACTTCGTCGCGGCCATCTTCCTGATCGTTCAGGACGTAGTGTTTTATGTCGCCGATCACGTGCTGGGCCTGCTCGCATTTGATGCGATTGCCCACCATTGTCCCGGCAAGCAGCGGGTCTTCGCCCTGGTACTCAAAGGTTCTTCCATTGCGCGGCTCGCGGGTTAGATTGACCCCACCGCCGAGCGACATGTTGTAGCCCTGGGCGCGTAGTTCCCTTCCGATCAGCGCGCCATATTCGCAAGCCCCCTCAGGATCCCAGGTTGCGGCGGCCGCTATGTTTGAGGGCAACGCCGTGGAGTAACGTCCATTTTGGGCGCTCATGCGGACGCCATAGGCGGCGTCGCTCATCTCTACCTGTGGAATGCCCAGGCGGGGAATCCCAAGGATGAAGCCGGCGCCTTGATTGCCAAGGTAGGTCTTGGGCATGGGCCGCTTCCAACCCGGCATGCCCTGGCCATGCATGAGCTGGATCTTCTCATCCAGAGTCATCTCTTTGAGGACCAGATCGGCGCGCTGGTCGAAAGAGAGCTGGGTGTTCATCCATGGTCTGTCCGGAGTGGCCGCGTTGGTAATGCCAGGTGCGACCAAAAGGCCCAGAATCGCGGCGAAAGTGGCGCTGCGGAAGGTAAACATCTTAGGTTCGTTCAACTTGCCGCCATCCATTTCTCAAATTATGACTTGCCGCCGCTTAAGAGCTTGACGTAGCGATAGTAGAACTCTACTCCGTGGTAATAGGAGTCTACCGCCACGCGCTCGTCCTTGCCGTGGGCGCGGACGTCATTGATGTCGATCGCAATTCCGTTGATCCCGTAGGTCGGCAAACCAGCCTCGCTGGTATATTTGCCGTCGGACGCACCTGTCTCCATCACAGGGACGACCGGGACGCCCGGCCACATCTGGGCTACCACCTTTTCTAAGGGCTGCACCACTTCGGGCTGCATCTCGGTCGGAGGAACGCCTTTGGATTCGGGAGCGGTATCCTTCACTTCCCCGGTGTCCGTGACGTAGCGGACGGTGATCTTGGGATCATTGAAGATCGGGATGAGCTGTTGACGAATCTCTTCCCGCGAATAACCGGGGAGAATCCTGCAATTGACGTTGGCGGATGCGGTCTGCGGCAAGGCGTTGTTGGCGTGGCCACCAGAGAGCCGCGTGGCCACGCAGGTCGTGCGAATGGTGGCGTTGTATTTTGGTATTGCAGAAAGATGCGCCAAGGCCTCCGTTGCAGGTGGGTTCTCGAGAATGCCCTTCATGTCCGCAGCGCTGCCGCCGGACTCGAGTGCGCTCATGCGGGCAAAATAAGCCCGAGTCACCGGGTTGAGCTCAAAGGGAAAGGTATAGGCCTGTAGACGAGTGAGCGCATCCGCGATGTGGTAAATGGCGTTGTCGGGCGTGGGCAGAGAGCTGTGGCCGCCGGCATTGGTAGCGGTGAGTTGATAATCACCGTAAAGTTTCTCGCTCGCTTCTACGTTAAAGGTAAGCGGCTTGCCATGTTCGAGGTCAACGCCTCCACTGTCAGAATTGAGAACAAATGCCGCTTCGATGAGGTCGCGGTGGTTCTTCAGTAGCCAATCGACACCGTTGTATTTGCCTCCCTCCTCGTCCGCGGTGAGGGCCAAAATGAGATCGCGATCGGGCCGGAAGCCTTCCTTCTTGAGGCGAATAAATGTGGTCACCAGGACGGCATCGCTCTCCTTCATATCCTGTGTGCCGCGCCCATAAAAATAGCCATCCTTTTCGACAAATTGAAATGGATCGGTAGTCCAATCGGAGCGGAGTGCCTCCACCACGTCGAGGTGACCAATAAAGAGGATGGGCTTAGCAGTGCCCGTGCCATGAATGCGCGCCACGAGGTTGCCCTTGCGCTCGTTGGGCCCGAGGACGACTACGTCCTCTTTCGCGAACCCAGCGTCGAGCAAGCGTTGCGCCATGGCCTTGGCGGCCACTGTTGTGCTCCCCACGGAATCAGTAGTGTTGATTTCAATAAGCTGCTGAAAAATATCGCGTGAGAGCTGTTTGGTTTGCGGCGCCAGTTGCGCCAGGGTGGGTACTGTTGCCAAGGAGAGCAGCAAACTGAAGGCTAGAAAGCGGAGCCGTCCAGCTCCGGCGATAACCAGGGGCATCGAATTCCTCTTATGAGTCAAGGATAAGCACGCAAGGTAGTATAGAGCCTCGACGCCGGGGCCAGCGCCCTCAGAGCATGCGGCAAATTGGGCAACGACGATACCACCTATGACGATGTGTGGTATCACGCCCGTCCATGGCGCAACAAATTTGTCATCTCGACCGGAGCGGAGAGATCTGCGGTTTCTTTTCGCTTCTCACACCCTCTTTCTGCGTGGCCGCAGAGGGGCGTTCTGCGTACCCCGGCGAATCCTTGCGTGGGTTATGGTTTACGTCCTTATGCAACCTTTATTTCCCCTTTATGGGTTCTTTAGGGGCTTCGACTCCTAATAGAGGTATGACGTCGAGCATGGGGCGGTCTTCCACTCATTATGCAAGGCCCAGGTCAGCCAAAGGGGCGCATCGACCCTACATCCGCAAATGAGGGGCTTTATGGAACGCAAATTTTGGAAGATCGGCACATTATTCGTAGCAGTTGGTTACGCATCCGTATACCCCGCATGCATCGCACAAACCCCAGGGAGCGGCGCACAGGATCCACCCGCCACAACTTTGCAATACGCTGCGATCGGGTCAGCGGATAGCGGCGCAGCCGCCTCACCAGCAACCGCCGACAGAGCGGGCGCAGCGGGAATCGTGAGAACAGAAGTCGTTCCCGGGGCAGCCGTCTCCGGCACCGACCTACGCCCCGCACTCACCAAAGAGCTTGAAGCGATGAAGCAGCGCATTGCAGAACTCGAAGCCGAGATCGAAGCGAGCGGGGCCACTGCCACCGACGCGGCAACTGCGCTGGCAGGTGCAAAGCAAAATTTGACGGAGGGACCAGCGATGCAACAGGGAGGGCGCCAAGCAACGCCATCCGTGCCGGTAGCGACCACACCCGAACTCCCTGCGGAGGTAACCACCAAAAGCCTGCCGTTTGCCTACGCTGATTGGACTTGGCTAAACGGCAATGCACGCACAAAAGATACTCCGATGGCCACAAAGTATTTCACGCCGGAGTTCCGTGCGGACGTCAATTACATTCTCGACTTCAATCACCCGAAAGATGACAGCATGGGCGGGTCAACCGAGTCGTTTCGCTCGGACGAAGTCCAGGTCGAGCAGCTGAGCTTTGGCGGCGACATCCGTATCAACAATGTGCGTGGCAGATTTCTCACTATGTACGGGATGTTCGCCACCACCACACCGCGCAATGACGCCAGCCCCGGACGTGGACAGTGGGACCTGGCCGACGCGTACCGTTACGTGTCTGAGGCTTGGGGAGGCTATCACTGGGACGTACAGCATGGCCTCAACCTTGATGCCGGAATCTTCGTCTCTTATATTGGCCTGTTCAGTTACTACAACTTTGATAACTGGGCGTACCAACCTTCTTATGTCTCATCCAACACGCCATGGTTCTTCAATGGTGTACGGGCGCAATGGTTTCCTACCGATAAGTTAAAGATTGAGCCGTGGTTCATCAATGGCTGGCAGTCTTACGGCCGGCCGAACAGTAAGCCAGGCCTGGGAGGACAGATTCTTTATCGTCCGAAGCCGTGGATTTCCCTGGTCTTTAACAACTATGGGCTAGGTGAAGACGCGGTGGGCATCGGCGATCGTTCCCGGCTGCATACGGACGATAGCGTGGAGATCAAGTACTACGACAAACCAGAAAGGTTTATTGACAAGGCCGCCTTTACATTTACGGGAGACATGGGATGCGAGTTCGGCGGGGGCGTGAGCTGCACTGGCAAGGGCGGCAACCCTAAGCAGTCATTCCTTGGCTACATGTTCTACAACCGGGTCTGGGCCAAAAAGGACCTTTACGCGATGACGATTGGCGGCGGACAGTTGAACAACCCCGGGCGGTACCTTGTTCTGTTGCCACCCATCAACGGGGCCACGGCGATTACTGGTTCGCCGTACTTCACCGAGAACCCGGGACAGCCCTTCCACGCCTATGACTTTACGGTGACCTACGACTACATGCCCAGCCAGTTCATCACTTTCCGCGCTGAGATGGGATACCGCCACACCGATGTGCCGTACTGGAGTGGCCACGGCGGGATCACTCCTCCGGGCGGAAACAACGGCTCTCCCGGCAACTTCGCTTGTGCTACGGGAGTTAGTTCCGGAACCAACGTGCTGGCAGACGCTGAGACGGCGTGCGGTGGAGGGATCGGCAGTGTCTGGTTCCCCGATTTGCGCACCGGCCAAATTGCTGCGACCGTTGCGATGCTGGTCAAGTTCTAGCCGTAAGAACTTGGGCGGGTGAAATCTTTGTTGGCTCTCATACGATTGCTGCCGCGCAGGCGTCGTCGAGGCCCGGAGGGCCGACCGCCAAACGTCAGCCCAGCCCGGAAGGGCTGGGTATCAATGATCGTGATTCCGAGCGCCGTAGGCGCGGCACCGTAAGTGTTATCCTGCGCGAAGCCTCGCCACGCACATGAGCCATTCCTATTCCAACAACTATGTCCACGCGGTCTATAGTACCAAAGACAGAAGGGATTTGATCCCAACGGAATTTGAGAATCGTCTCTATTCGTTTATTGCGTCGACTGCAGTCGGGCATAAGATCCCGCTTGTTGCTGCTGGAGGAATGGCGAACCACAGCCATCTTCTCTTCCTGCTGCCCCCAACGATATCGTTGGCATCCGCGATCAATATCTTCAAAACAAACTCCTCGCGATTCCTGCACGAACGTGGCCTTGTATTCCAGTGGCAGCAAGGATATGCGGCGTTCAGCGTAAGTGTTTCGCAGCTCGAGCAGGTCACCTCCTACATTCGCGATCAGCGTGAACACCACAAGAAAATGACATTCGAAGAGGAGTTCCTGGCGCTGTTGAAAAAGGCTGGCGTATCGTACGATCCCACACATGTGTTGGGATGAGCGGAGTGCCGCGCCTACGGCGCTCGGGATCCTCATCTTTGATGTCCCAGCCCTTCCGGGCTGGGCTGACGTTTAGCGGACGGCCCTCCGGGCCTTGAGGACGCGATAGATCAGAACATTCTTTGTCATGCCTGCAATTCGGGCTTGGATTGTCTTTCCACACGTCGTTCGAAGCTGACCGGCACCGCCGCTAATGGCGTGTGTTACGGAGGATCCTCATCTCTGATGTCCCAGCCCTCCCGGGCTGGGCCGCCGTTTAGCGAACGGCCCTCCGGGTCTTGAGAACGCGGTAGATCTGAATATTCTTCGTCATGCCTGCAATTCGGGCTTGGATCGTGTTTCCACACGTCGTTCGAAGCTGATCTGGACCGCCGCTAATGGCGTGTGTTACGGAGTAACCAGCCGATGCTGCCTGCATTGTAGACGATCAAAATGCCTATTCCAATCAACACCACGGGAGCAACGATATGGCCGTATCGCCTGAGAGGTGCTCCCAACCTGCGATGACTTACCATCCAGCGCGCAAGCATGCACCATAGGGCCGTCATGGCGACGAATACCGCCGCGATCACGCCGATCTGTCCACCGGAATGGACGGCAAACGAAGGCATATAAACACCAATGTTGTCCCCGCCATTGGCTATGGTCACGAGGGCAACAGTGGCCGTGTTTCCATGAGGGTTCAGAGCTTTGCCGGATTCCGTTTGGTTGCGATCGTGCCGCAGATCGATCAGTCTCCTGATGCCAATCAGGATCGGAAATATCCCTAGCAGGCCGAGATAAGCGCGAGGAATCACGAGGGAAAGGAGAGCTCCGGCGGCACTCACCGCGAACAAGACAGCCACTCCTACGTACTGACCGGCCACGATCTCGCCGACGCGGAACCTCACGTCCGCGAAGAAACCGATCAATACAAGCAGATCGTCAACATTGGTCGAGACAAAAAGAACGATGGCCAAGCCGAGCAGTGCAGAGATGGATTCCATCGAGCACTTAGTTTACCGGCATCGGCTTATGACTCTCCTTCGGTAAATGGAGGGCGTGATGCGCCCCACCAAGAAGAGCCAGCTCACCCTTGCCGGGGACCTGATTTGGCATTTTTTAGCGGAACCTTACAGCGTATTCAGGGAGCGTATTCAGGGAGTTCTGTCCCCCCCATAGGATTTCCCTACCCAATAGATATTCGGGATTACGCGAAGAACATTCGGACCCGATGAAAATTTTGTGTAAAGTAAGCGAACAGAGAAAAAAATGGGACTGTTTCTGGACGGATCGACTTCTCTGCAACCTAACGGAGGGTGTGAATTGATCAGACGATTCGATCGCATTGGGGTGCTGGTTCGCGTCGTTGTGCTAGTGACGTCGCTTTGGGTCGCCGGGAGTGCGGCCTGGGCACAGACCGCGGTTCCAGCAAAGGGAACGGACACTGACCGGCTGGCCGCCCTGGAAAAGAGTTCCGCTGACCAGACCGCCGCGATTGCTGCCGCACAGATGGACGGCGACAACAGCTGGATGCTGGTGAGTTCCGCGTTGGTCCTGATGATGAGTGGGCCCGGGCTAGCGTTATTTTACAGCGGCCTGGTACGCAGGAAGAACGTTCTCGGCACGATGATGCAGACCTTCGCCATGATGGCGGTCATCACCGTGCTGTGGGCCCTGGTGACTTACTCGCTGGCGTTCGGTGAAGGGAATGCCTTTATTGGCGGCCTGCACAACGTGTTTCTCCATGGCGTAGGGCTGGCGCCCGACCCAAAATATGCGGCCACGATACCGCTTCAGACCTTTATGGTCTTCCAGTTGATGTTTGCGATCATTACTCCGGCACTGATTACGGGAGCATTCGCCGAGCGTATGAAGTTCTCGGCCATGCTGACCTTCATGGTGTTGTGGGCCATTTTTGTCTACAGCCCGATGGCGCATATGGTCTGGGGCAAAGGCGGCTTGCTCAATGCTTCCCTGGGCGGACGGTTCCCATGCCTGGATTTTGCCGGCGGTACGGTGGTGCACATAACTTCAGGAGTGTCGGCACTGATGACCGCGCTATACCTGGGCAAACGGCTCGGGTACCCCCGGGAGCCCATGCCGCCGCACTCAGTGGTACTCAGCTTCATTGGCGCATGCCTGTTGTGGGTGGGGTGGTTCGGATTCAATGCCGGCTCGGCTCTGGGCGCCGGTGGCTTAGCGACCTCTGCGTTCGTGGCCACACACTTCGGGGCCGCCGCAGCAGCCATTGGCTGGAGCGCGGCGGAGTGGATCCGCGGTGGCCGCTGTACCGCGCTGGGTGCGATCTCCGGGGCGGTCGCCGGACTCGTGGCCATCACGCCCGCTTCCGGCTTCGTGACCCCGATCTCCGCTTTGTGGATCGGCCTGATCGCCGGCGTATGCTGCTACCTGATGGTCGTGAAGGTGAAGGCCACGTTCGGATATGACGATTCGCTCGACGCCTTCGGTGTTCATGGCGCGGGTGGAACGATTGGAGCATTGCTGACCGGGGTATTCGCCAATAGCGCCATCAACCCCATCCTGGGGGCGGGTAAGGCAACAGGCATGCTTGAAGGGAATAAGGGGCAGATACTGAACCAGGCGATGGGTGTAGTCATCGCATGGTCCTTGTCGATTGTGGGTACCCTGATCATCTTGTTCGTCGTGGATAAGACAATAGGGCTCAGGTTGAGCGAAGAGGACGAGCGCACTGGGCTCGACCTGTCGCAGCACGGCGAAGAAGGCTATGACTTCGCTAACTAGGAACCGTGGGAAGGCTTCCGATCACGGCGTTGGATGGTGAGGAAGGACTGAGGGCAATGCAGAAGATAGAAGCCGTGCTACAGCCGTCGAAGCTGGATGCGGTGAAAGATGCACTGATCGAACTGGGAATCTCCGGTATGACGATTACCGACGTACGCGGGCATGGCCGCCAAAAAGGTCACACCGAGGTGTACCGCGGGCGGGAGTACTCGGTCGATTTACTACCCAAGGTGAAAGTGGAACTAGTGGTAGTGGATGAGATGGCGGAGAAAGCGGTGCAGGCGATCGTGGCTGCGGCAAAGACAGGCAAAATCGGGGACGGAAAGATCTTCGTGACCCGGGTGGATGAAGCAATCCGCATTCGCAACAATGAGCGTGGTGAAATTGCGATTTGAAGCCACTTCGATCTGTCCTCGGGCCCAGTTGATGGAGCCATTCTTTTCGCGGTTTGCAACACAAAACAATCTGCCGGGAACACTATTTTCTGAGGAGAACCATGTCAGACGCACTTCGCAGCTTTATTGAAATGCCCTACGCCGAACTCGAAGAACGCAACCTGGCGGCAAAGGACCAGCGCAGACACCGGGTTTCTGCGGAAAAAATCCGCGAAGAGCGGCTGAAATATCTCGCCGACGAAAAGCACATCAAAGCCGTCACCGTGCTCTTCAGTGACCTCGAAGGCCGGCTGCACATGCTGGACTACGACAAGAAGTTCATCATCAAGAGCGACGACAATCTCACCTTCGATGGCAGTTCCATTCGCGGCTTTACCGCACAGAGAGAGAGCGATCTTCGCCTCGGGATCGACTGGGGCTCCTTCTACTGGGTGCCGTCCGACGTCTTCGGCGCCGGCAAGGTGCTGGTCTTCGGTGAAGTGATCGCCAAAGACGGCAAGGCGTATTCCGCCGATATTCGCGGAGTACTCAAGAACTATGCCAATGGCCTTTTCGACAAGAAAGGTTACACCCTGAATGCGGCCAACGAGATCGAGGGATTTCTCTTCAAAGGCACAGACGCGGAGCGGCACTATCACGAGACACAAAGTTTCGAGTATGTGAACACCGGCGGCTACTATCACTCGCTCCCCGGCGATCCGCTGCGCACCTTTATCGATACCTGCGCCGAAATTCAGCGAGCCATGGGCTTTGAGAACGAAAAGGACCACCCGGAAGTTGCGCCTTCACAGTTTGAGATCAACTACAGCTATAGCGATGTAGTGAACGCGGCTGATCAGATCCAGCTTTACAAACTGATCTGCCGTCAGGTGGCCACAAAGATGGGACTGACTGCATCGTTTCTGCCCAAACCTGTAGTGGGCGTGAATGGCAGTGGCATGCATACGAACGTCTCCATCAGCGTGAAGGGTAAGAATCTATTCTGGGATGCCAAGGGCGAAGAACAGCTTAGCAAGCTGGGTTGGGAATTCATCGATCGTATTCTGACCCATGGCAATGACATTTGTGTGCTGCTGAATGCGAGCGTCAACGCCTACCGTCGCCTGGATCCTCACTTCGAAGCCCCCAACCAGCTCATGGCTTCGGCCACCGACCGTGGCTCCATGGTGCGGATTCCTATCGGCAACGAGAAGAGCATGCGCGTGGAAGTCCGTTCGGTAAGCCCTGATGCCAACCCCTATTTGGTGCTCTATTCAGTATTTAAGACCGGCATCGATGGGGATACCGCAAAGATCGAGAATTTACGTCAGGCCAAGCGCTTTCTGCCCGACAACATCTACACCGCGCTCGAAAACTTCAATGCAGCAAAGTGGACGGACACGCTGCTGGGAGCCGATGTAAAGGAACGGTACTCGGACCTGAAGAAGGCCTCCGCAGACCGTTGCCCTCGCTTGTTGGGCACATTCGTGAAGGCGCCTGAGCTGCAGTATCACCATGACGTTTATAACCAATACCTCTGGAACAAGTTCTAGGGCGGGGGGCGTGCCCGGCGGGGTGGATGGAACAGCAGGTCCCTCCACTACGCTACGCTCCGGTCGGGATGACAATTTCGTTTTTGAATAAGACTTTGCACTGCCGCTTCTAACACCACCACAAAATTGTCATCCCGACCGGAGCGTAGCGTAGTGGAGGGACCTGCTGTTTCCTGATTGTCAAGACCGTCCCGCGATCAGCTTGGTCAGTTCCTCCAGCTCCGCTTCCGTAAGGTCGGTGAGCGGCGAGCGCACCGGGCCCGCGGGACGGCCCACGGCTTTCATGCCCGCTTTCACAATGGAGACGGCGTACCCTTTGCGACGGTTTCGGATTTGAATATAGGGCAACACAAACTCCCGCAGCCCGGTGAATACCGTTGCATGGTCGCGGCGGCGCACGGCGGCATAGAACTCGAGCGCGAACCTGGGCAGGAAATTGAAGATGGCGGAAGAGTATGTGGTCACGCCCATCTCCAGGTATGGAAGGGCGAAGGTTTCCGCCGTGGGCAGGCCCCCGATATAAGTGAGACGGTCTCCCAACCGGGCATAAATCCGTGTCATCCGCTCAATATCGCCAACACCATCCTTGAAGCCGACCAAATTCGGGCAGCGCTTGCATAGCTGCTCCAGGGTTACGTCATCGAGGACCGCATTGTCGCGGTTGTACATAATAACGCCGAGTTTGGTGGAGGCACATACCGCCTCGACGTGGGCAGCCAAGCCCGACTGCTCCGCGCCGACCAGGTATGGCGGCAAAAGCAGTACCCCATCCGCACCCGCATCCTCCGCGGCCTTGGCGAACTCCTTGGCCATGGCGGTGCCATAGCCACAGCCGGCAATGACGGGCGATTGCCGCGCGGTCTGGTCAACAGCGGCGCGGACCACCGCGGAAAACTCGGCGAGGGTGAGGGAGAAGAACTCCCCCGTACCACCAGCAGCGAATAGGCCGGCCGGCTGGTGCGACAGCAGCCACGCAATGTGTTCCTGGTACGGCCTCAGCCTAAACTCCAGGTTTTCGCCAAAGTGCGTGACAGGAAAGGAAAGCAGGCCTTCTCCGACCCTTTT
>DASRRN010000036.1:0-8583 GCA_035695685.1 Acidobacteriaceae bacterium
ATCTCTTCCGAGACCGAGCGGGGCGCTTCTTCATAACGGTTGAAGTGCATCGAGTAGTTGGCCCGGCCCTGGGTCGAGGAGCGCATGTGGGTGGCATAGCCAAACATTTCGCTCAACGGCACATTGGCCTTGATGACTTGCGATCCGGCACGGTGCTCCATGCCTTCGATGCGGCCACGGCGGGAGTTCAGGTCTCCGATGATGGTCCCCATGTACTCCTCAGGAACCACTACTTCGACCGCCATCACCGGCTCCAACAGCACCGGCGTCGCCTTTCGGGCTGCTTCCTTGAACGCCATCGAGCCGGCAATTTTGAACGCCATTTCGTTGGAATCGACATCGTGGTAGCTACCGTCAAACAGGGTTGCCTTTACGTCAACGATCTCGTAGCCGGCGAGCACCCCACCCTGCAGCGCTTCACGAATGCCCTGCTCGGTAGGCTTGATGTATTCCTTGGGCACCACGCCGCCCTTGATGTCGTTAATAAACTCGAAGCCCTTGCCGGCCGCGTTGGGCTCGACCCGGATCTTTACGTGGCCATAGTTGCCCGAACCACCGGTCTGGCGGATGTACTTGCCTTCCGCCTCCGCGTGCTTGCGAATGGTCTCGCGATACGCCACCTGGGGCTTACCCACGTTGGCTTCCACTTTGTACTCGCGCATCATGCGGTCGACAATGATTTCCAGATGCAGCTCGCCCATGCCGCTGATGATGGTCTGGCCTGAGTCAGGGTCGGTGTGCACCTTGAAGGTGGGATCTTCCTGCGCCAGCTTGGCCAGGGCCATGCCCATCTTTTCCTGATCGGCCTTGGTTTTGGGTTCCACGGCAACGTGGATGACCGGCGCCGGAAAGTCGATCGATTCCAGCACAATCGGCGCCTTATCGGTACAGATCGTGTCTCCGGTGACCAGGTTCCTGAGTCCCACGCAGGCACAAATGTCACCGGCATAGATCTCAGTAATCTCTTCCCGCTTGTTGGCATGCATCTTGAGCAGGCGGCCAATGCGCTCGCTCTTGCCGGTACGCGGGTTGAGGACGGTGTCGCCCGTCTTCAGGTGGCCGGAATACAGCCGGATAAAGATCAGCTGGCCGACAAATGGATCGGTCATGATCTTGAACCCGAGCGCAGTCAGGGGCTCGCTGTCGTCCGCATGGCGGAGGATAACCTCCTCCATGTTGTCGGGATTGTGGCCTTCGATCGGGGGAACATCGAGCGGGCTGGGCAGATATTCGACTACCGCGTCGAGCAAGGTCTGCACACCCTTGTTCTTGAACGAACTGCCGCAAAGCACCGGGAAGAGCTTCATCCCAATGACCGCCCCGCGCAATGCCTTGCGCAACTCAGCCGCAGTCGGAGTCTCGCCTTCGAGAAACTTGTGCAGCATCTCGTCGTCGTTTTCGGCTACCGATTCGACCAGTTGCATGCGGAAGGCTTCCGCCTTCTTGAGCAGGTTCGCCGGAATCTCTTCCACCGAGTACTTGGCTCCCAAGGTCTCGTCATGCCACAGGATGGCGCGCATCTCGATCAAGTCGATTACGCCCTTGAAGCCAGCTTCCTGGCCGATGGGGATCTGAATGGCGACCGGCCGGGCATTCAGCCGTTTGCGGATGGTGTCGATGGCGTGCTCGAAATCGGCGCCCATCTTGTCCATCTTGTTAATGAAGCAAATGCGGGGGACGCCGTATTTATCTGCCTGCCGCCAAACGGTCTCCGATTGGGGCTCCACGCCATGCACGGCGTCAAATACAGCGACGGCCCCGTCGAGCACACGCAGGCTGCGCTCGACCTCGGCGGTAAAGTCCACGTGGCCCGGGGTGTCGATGATGTTGATACGAATATCGCGCCAGGTGCAGGTGGTGGCAGCCGAAGTGATGGTGATGCCGCGCTCCTGCTCCTGCTCCATCCAGTCCATCGTCGCTGTGCCTTCATGCACTTCGCCGATGCGATGGGTGATGCCGGTATAAAACAAAATGCGCTCCGTCGTTGTGGTCTTTCCGGCGTCGATGTGCGCCATGATTCCGATATTCCGGCAACGATCGAGTGGTACTAGACGAGGCACGGTATTCTCTCACTCTCGCGCGAGACGTTAGACTCGCGATTCTTCTTGCTGCTCTGGTTGCGCCCGCCACCGTTCGGCCTCGGGCCCTTGTGTCTTACTTGCTGTTACCAGCGGTAGTGCGCAAATGCCTTGTTAGCCTCAGCCATGCGATGGACATCCTCTTTCTTCTTCATGGCTGCGCCGCGGCCGTTGGCCGCATCCAGCAGTTCGCTGGTTAACTTGTCGATCATTCCTTTTTCGCCCCGCGCCCGGCCGTAAGTCACCAGCCAGCGGATGGCGAGGGAAGTACGCCGCTCAGGATTGACTTCAATCGGCACCTGATAATTGGCGCCGCCCACGCGACGGGTCTTGACCTCGAGCAGGGGCTTGCAGTTCTCGACTGCCTTCTTGAACAGCTTCAGCGCTTCCTCGCCGCCTTTTTGTTCCAGGTTGGTCATAGCCTGGTAGAAGATGCCCTGGGCCGTCGACTTCTTGCCGTCCCACATCATCGAGTTGACAAACTTGGTCACCAGCGATGAGTTATAAACCGGATCAGCGGCAACTTCCCGTTTCGCGATATGTCCTTTTCTCGGCATAGTTTCCTTCTACTGTGAAATCCTGTGGACTACTTAGCCCCGCTCTTGGGGCGCTTAGCGCCGTACTTGGAACGGCTCTGTTTGCGGTTCGCGACGCCGACCGAATCGAGCGTGCCGCGCACTACGTGATAGCGCACTCCGGGGAGATCCTTCACACGCCCTCCGCGGATAAGCACAATCGAGTGCTCCTGCAGGTTGTGGCCGATCCCGGGAATGTAGGTCGTGACTTCCACACCGTTGGTCAGGCGAACACGGGCAACCTTACGCAGGGCCGAGTTCGGCTTCTTAGGGGTTTGCGTGTAAACGCGGGTGCAGACACCGCGCCGCTGAGGCGAACCTTGCAGCGCCGGCGATGCCGTCTTGTAGCGCGCCGCGGTCCGGCCTTTTCTCACGAGCTGACTGAATGTAGGCAAACCTTACTCCTTAAAGACTCGCAAAACACCATTTCGCCGCACATCACCGGATCGGCGCCTGAACCCGGCGCTTACCGGTGCACGAAGCCAGCGGCTGCTGCCCCCTGCCCTGTTACAGACCAAGACGAGAACTTCGACGGTGACCGCGCGTTTCTTTGTCTGGACCCAGGCCAAGACAATTGCGCTCACGCGCTGTTATGCCTCGTGCCGGGTCAGGCACCGGAAAACCGGGCACCAGAAAAGAAGCCAGTTCCGTTTCGAAGTTCCGGCCCGCATAGCCTTCCCAGGTGGAAGGTGTCGCAAAGGCCGATGCGATTGTTTCCCTGCATCACGCGAGCGTTTTGGAGGGACCCCGGATGAATGGGCCGCAAGGTATTACTGCCAGTTTCCAAGAGCGCCTTGCTGCGGGTAGCCGCAGCACATCGTTCAAGCACGCACTTTTCTGGCTAATGCGGAACCTTTTTAAGATACCAAGAGGTGCTCGTGCCGTCAATGGCAGGTGAAAAGGGGGTGTGCTAGCATCCCTGCTACATGTTCGCGTCTTGTCCCCCGCGTTGTGTCTTGAGGCTGCGCGTCCGCGTCTTTGCCTGCCCCTGTTTTGCGGTTCTGGCCGTGGCTGCTGCCAGCTGCGGCGCTGCCGCATCTCAGACACCGCTTGATCCGCGCATCGCCAGTGTCATCGCCGAGTTGGAAAAGACACGCGACATTCACCAAGTGGCACTGTCACCCGATGGCCAGATGATTGCCTGGGCGGTCGATGCGCAACCGGGAATCGAGATTCAGGTTGCCCCCACAGCCGATCCGTCCCACTCCCACCGCTTGACTGCTGGAACGGGGGCGGCTTGTACGGAAGAGGATCTGGCCTGGTCGCCGGACAGCAAGTCACTCGCGTTCACTTCCGACTGCAACTCCCAGGCCGGGTCGTCGGACCAGGCGGATGTCTATCTGGTGACGCCGGCGGCGACCGGCGCTTCAGCCCGGAGGCTGACCCATCTGCACGGTGGCATCACCAGCCTGGCATTTTCGCCCGACGGCCTGCACATTGCATGGCTGTACATCGAAGGCGCCACCCGGCCAGCCGGGGCGCTGGCTCCCATGAAGCCGCCGGCTGGGGTCATTGGGGTGGAAGGGCTGGAGATCCAGCGCGTGGCTACCGTGGAAACGGCCTCCGGTGAATTCCGTCAGGTCAGCCCGGCCAAGCTTCATGTGTATGAATATGACTGGGGGCCTGATTCCCGGCAGCTTGCCTTTGTGGCCGCGCCCCCGCCGGGAGAAAACAACTGGTGGGTGGCGCAGCTTTACACCCAGCCACTGACAGGCGGCCAGCCGCGAGCGATTCTCGATCCCGAACAAACGCCGGGTCCGCTGCACGGCCTGCAGATCGCCGTACCCCGCTGGTCGCCCTCTGGCGATCAAATCGCCTTTATTGGCGGATTGATGAGCGATCAGGGAGTTACGGGCGGCGATATCTATTTGCTGCCTGCTTCCGGCGGAGAGCCGAAAGATATTACCCCGAAGGCGGACAAAACCGCGGTCTGGATTCACTGGGTCAGACCCTCGCCGTTATATGGGGGGCCACTTCCGGCTGGTTCCGCCGCCCACGACTGGCTACTTGTTTCCTGGGTCAAGTCCGGACAAGTTGAGCTCGGCAATTTGGATGCTGCCAACGGAGCAAGTAAGAGCTATCAAACCGTGCCCGCTTCGGTCAGCGACGGACGACTGGAACAGAGTCTCTCGATCGCCCACGGCGCGATGGCTTACATCAAGAGCTCCTTCTCGGAAGCACCCGAGGTTTACCTCGACGTGGGCGAGCCGGCTCACCCGATTACGCACTACAACGACGCCCTTAAGCCTTTGTGGGGTAAATCCAAATCAATGGAATGGACCAGCGACACCTTCCCTGTCCAGGGCTGGTTGCTCTACCCTGCGCACTACGACCCGGCAAAGAAGTATCCCCTCATCGTCAGCGTGCACGGCGGGCCTTCGAGCGAGGTGCAGCCGCGCTGGCCGGACCTGGGCTACAACCCCATCGCTTTCTCCGCTTTGGACTACTTTGTGCTCATGCCCAACCCCAGAGGCAGCTATGGTGAGGGCGAGGCGTTTACCCAGGCCAACCGCAAGGATTTCGGCTACGGCGATCTACGCGACATTTTGGCCGGGGTCGACGCGGCGAGCGCCGAGTTTCCCATCGATCAACAGCGCATCGGGCTTACCGGATGGAGTTACGGTGGCTTCATGACCATGTTTGCGGTCACCCAGACGCAGCGCTTTCACGCCGCCGTCGCCGGGGCAGGTATCTCCAACTGGCAGAGCTACTACGGGGAAAACTCCATCGACCAATGGATGACCCCATTTTTCGGTGCTTCGGTATACAACGACCCCGCGGTGTATGCCAAGAGCTCGGCCATCGACTTCATCCGCAACGTCAAGACGCCCACCCTCGTGGTGGTCGGCGACCGCGACGGCGAATGCCCCATGCCCCAGTCTTTCGAGTTCTGGCATGCGCTACGCGCCGAGCATGTGCCCACCGAGCTGGTGGTGTACCCGGACGAGGGTCATCGCTTCGACTCGCCGCAACATCGCCGCGATGTGCTCGCCCGCGCCCTGGCGTGGTTCGAGAAATACATGCCTGCGCAGAGCTAAAGCATTTTTCCTAATACGGTGGTCTGGTGAGGTCGGTTATGTGCGGCCATTCTTCCCACCCCAGCCGGCTTCGCTGCTGGGGGCCCCGGGGCTTCGACGGAATGGCCGCGTCAGGTGCAGTTACCTGGTCTACACCATTAGGAAAAATGCTGTGGGGGTTGCGATTGCGAAGCCGCCCCTGTTGCCTCGTAGCCCAGTCCCCTCTACACTTAGGACGTTGACCACGCATAACTCTGCACGCGCATCGAAGCGGTGGCTACGGTGCCGGCGATCAGGCAACGCACAGTCGCGCTCCAATCGAATTTGGAGAATCGGCCTGGAGCAGAGGTGGTGGAACAGTTCAGGCAAGAGAGCGATCCCCGATTGCTGATGCACCAACGGAATACGCGAGAAGTGACTTTTCCTAAAGGAAGAGCCACGTGGAAGACAGCGGCTCCGGCGTACATATATCGGGGATTCGTTTCAGCAGTTCATCAACCGCCGGGAGCGGCGACACCCGGCGGGGAGGTTTCATGCAGCGGTTTTTGACTTTTGTGGTTTTGATTCTTCTTACCATCCCCGTGGGTCTTTCGCTTCAGGGTTGCGCCAACAAAAACTCGGATTATTGCAATGGCGCCGGCTACGGCTACAACAACACCCAACCGGTCTCCATCTCGTTGCAGCCGCAGACTACGGGCCTCTCGGTCGCGTTCTCGCAAACTTCGCAGCTGCAAGCCCCTTCGTCGCAGAATTGCAAAGGCGGAGCAGCTTCGGTGGGCACCTATACATACGGCACTTCCGACCGGACGATCGCCGACGTTTCACCCACGGGCGCGGTCTGTGGCGGCACCTGGAATCTCCAAACGCCGGCAGTCGCGTCGTATACGACTTGCCTCCCCACGAACAAGACTGGCGTTGCGTACATGACCGCCAGCGCCGCCGGGTTTACCAGCAACCAGGTCGCGGTGTATTCCCATCCTCCGCTGACCAGCATCTCGATTCAAGGGCCGACGAGCGGGAACACGGGGGCGCCCCAATGTCTTTCCCAGACCCAAACCAAACAGCTGGACGCCTCCGCCTATTGCTCATCGACCGGCACGACGGGTTCGTGCCCCAGCTCAACGATTCCGGTGGGCCAGCCGGCTCTGCTTTGCAGCCCCGATATTCTGGCGGGTGGAGGATATGGGCCCACTGATTGCAACAATGTGATCGGCCACCTTACCTACGCCGCAGCCAGCGCGGGAGTGGTCACGATCGACCAGAATGGCGTTGCGACAGCACAAGCACCAGGCTCGACCCTCATCACAGGGACGATTGCCCAGACCAGCAGCAACGCCGGCTATTTCTATACCTGTCCTCCCTCCAAGATCGCGCTCACCGTGGCCTCGACCGGCGCCACGAATGCCAGCGTCACGCTCAACACCCCGTTGGCCCTGACCGCTACCGTTACCGACGTGAATAACAACGTCATCAACGGCCTGGCCCTCAGCTATGTATCCACCAACCCGGGGAGCATTGCCGTCAGCTCCACCGGCGCAGTCACGGCGCAGTTTCCTTCGAACTCAGCGATCACGGCGATCTGTCAGCCCACCACCTGCAATCCCGCTCCTATCAATGTGATGGGGACCCTGGGCACAGGTGTCCCGGTCATCAGCAACTTTGTCCAGATCGCATCCCCGGGCCAGAACAGCAATTACATCTGGACCGCGAGCCCGGGTTCGCCGTACTTCGTGCCCATCGATCTTTCTACGGGAACCATCGGCAACCAGGTCAAGCTCCCGTACTCGCCCAACTCCATGGTCTTGGATCCGACCGGGACGACGCTTTATTTCGGCAGCTATCGCGAGCTGATGACGTATTCCGCAGTTACCAACAGCCTGTCCTCAGAAGTCCCTAACGTACCTGGTGTGGTGCTCGCGGTCTCGCCCACCAACTCCTCCGTGGTGGTCAATGATCAACTGCGCGGGGTTCTCTATATCTACACACCGGCGACCACCAGCGGGACAGGAACCACGGCAACAACTTCGGGGGGAAGCTATACCTCGTTCGCCGGAATCGGACAGAAAGCCGCCTACAGCCCCGATGGTCAGACGGTTTACATTGTGGGCAATGGCGTGCTCTATATACACAACAACTTCACCGGCTGGTCGGTCGAGCCCCTGCCCGCCAATCAGGCTACGCCGACGACCGGCATCTGCCCGGCGACCAACACCACCAGTCCTATTCCCCAGGATCCGACAAGTTATCCGCCCAATACCACAGCGAACCCCAATAACACGTACAACATGTTCTGTTCGCCCGATCTCGCCGTCACCATTCCGGCGGCAGCGGTCTTTCTTTCCGGTTCAACGACTGCGGCCTATGGGGCGTGCCCGGATACCACGGTAACGCCGGTGGTGAATTATCCCGAGGCAACGACGGTCGCCGCTCTGTCTGACCATGTGGCCGCGACGACCGATGGCAAACACATCATCGGCGCTTCCGCCAATCCACCGGTGTTGTCGGATCTGTCGATTGCTACTCCTAGCTTACCTAGCGTACCTACCGTACCGCTCACCTGCCCGGGCAACGCGAACTCGCAGACCATGGGCATTACGTTTAACCCTCCTCCGGTGGTCAACCAGATACCGCTGGCTAACTACGGCATTACCAACATCAATGAGGTAGTGGCCGCCACCAACTCAGTCGAAGCCTTCATCACCTATGGGAGCAACGCCACCACGCCGCCGGCCGGGGGCGCGCTCCTGCCGGTTTACAAGCCCTCGGCCACGGCGGGTTCTCCCGGTACGCTCAGCAGCGTCACACTGGCCGGCAAGGCGCTAGCGCCAGTGGCCGGAGTCTTCTCCCCCGATAACACTCTCTTTTTTGCCGGCACCACTGGGGACAACGTGCTGCACGTGATTGACACCACGA
>DASRRN010000037.1:0-2884 GCA_035695685.1 Acidobacteriaceae bacterium
CCCGCCAGCCCTCTAATTCTGCACTAAAGCCAGTGCTTCCCGATTTGGGCTACAACGGAAAATGCCCTCTCTACCACGTCCGTGCGATTCACCCATGGCCAACTTGTGGATGAACCTCGTTCCACAAGAGGAACCACCGAAGGTAACACCGCGGCGACGGAGTATTGCATGGACACGACTTACCGCTTTCGTTTTCTGATTTACCTCGCTGCATTCATGCTGGCCATGTCCCTCTGTTTCGTGTACGCGGAACCGCTTCCCTCACAAAATCACCTGCTCTTCCAGACTACCCCGCAACATTCCGGATTTCTCGCTCCCCTGGCGCAGGAACCCACCTTCGATCCAGCAGCTCTTTCTGCCGCCGCGCCTGTGGTCTCGCCCCGGTTACTGGACCAGTTGCATGGGCACCATGGATTCTTCCATCGCGCGAAGCATGCTGTGGTGCGCCCTGTACCGGCAAATGGCCAGAATGAGTCTTCCGTCCTCGGTATGACGATCGCATCGCCATCCGCGGCGCCCAGCATCCGCTAAAGCGCTCCTCATACTCCGCGCGGCACAACCCAAAGACTCTCCATCTCTTCTTACCTGCAACGACCCGCCATTCAGGCGCGCGCCATTGAGAGCGCGTAGAGTCAGGAAGAAAAAGGAGGATGAAAGCATGAGCATGTTCAGGACGTGGACGGTTTTTTCGATAGGGGTGGCTGCTGGAGCAGCCGTAGCACTGGCCTATGCGCCGCGCACCGGAGACAAGACCCGCAAACACTGGAAGCGCAAGTTTGACGACACCAGCGACTACCTCAAGGACACCGCAGACGATTTCAGCAAGCACGCCACGAAGGTCTATTCGCGCGCGCGTGACGTAGCCGACGATGTGGCCTCCCAAGCGGATACCTTCGCCCGCCGTGTCTCGAAGACCGCCAACAAGGTCGCCGACTCCTTCTGAGCCGGCGTCCGCAGGCGGCTACCAGGGCGCCGCTTCCACAGCGGCCGCCTCACTGCTATCCGCGCTCCCGGCACGCCGAGCCAGTTGCCAGTCGGTTGGTTCAGAAACTGGCTACCATGAAGCCATGGGCAGTCTTCCAGGCACGAACAAGCCGGATGCACAGTTCCAAAACCAGGACCGGGGCTTTGTCGCCCTGATTGATGGCGCCTTCGCCGATGCCGCCATCCGGAGCGGCCCCCATCTCCTGTGCCGCCCGGGCTGCGCGCAGTGCTGTGTTGGAGTCTTTGCCATCGGGCCTGCCGACGCGCTCAGACTCAAGCAGGGACTCTCTGCCCTCGAACAAGCGGATCCCGAGCGCGCTCGGCGCGTCGAGGCGCGCGCTGCGGCATCCTGGCAGCGCCTCGCACCGCAATTCCCTGGCGATTCTGCCACTGGCCTGCTGGACGCCGACCCAAACGGCAATCCCGCCGACAGTTTCGAAGAGTTCGCCAACGAGGAACCGTGTCCGGCCCTGGATCCGGAGCACGGCACCTGCGATCTCTATGCCTCACGTCCGCAAACCTGCCGTGTCTTCGGACCACCCATCGCGAGCGGGCAAGGATATGGGGTCTGCGAACTCTGCTTCCACACCGCGACAGCGCAGGAAGTTGCCCATGCAGCGATCACCCCGCCAGACGAAGAGCTTTCCACCAGCCTCGATCAGGCTGCAGTCGCTGCCGGCGCGTCCCCAGGTTCCACCATCGTCGCTTTCGTTCTGAACGCTGCTCTAAGCACTGCATAGGTTTCTATTCACCGGCTCAGGCCCGAAATGGAATGGTCTCGCAGGCAGCCATCGGGAAGGAATTACCTGTTCCAGGACCGCTGCGGCCGTGGAAAGAGTTGCCCAGGCCCACGCGAACTTTTTTCAGACCAAGGGCGCCAAATTCAACGATTCAAAGCCGGATTCATAACCCGTGCTCATTGGAATCGCACGCCGTATCGCCCGTGTTCTGAGTGTTTTCACCAAACAATGCCTACATCGATGATTACCTCCGCGAGGCCGAGGTGACTACATGGGTACCAATGCATGCTTGGCAAGTTCTTTGAGTAGTTGTACTTTTGGGAGCATCCCAGCAACGCCAAATTGCTGGGGGAGTCCAAAGAGGCGAGTAAAAAGTGAAACTCGACGAGAGATCTATTTACCCGAATTTGAAGCTGACAATTTATAAAACTGGAATACGCCAGAACCGCCTTGCCAAGATGGTAGGCATTCACGAGGCATATCTCAGCAGGATCGTAAACGGAAGCCGGGAACCAGGAGATGCACTGCGTCAGGCAATCGCCTCCGCACTTCACTCCGAAGTTGACTGGCTCTTCGAACGGGAGAAGGTTGTGAGCTTCCCTGCGTTCATCCGTGAAGATCGCGCGGCTTCTTAACTCTGACGTACCGGAAACCCTGTTCTACCTTGGTTCTCCTGTTGTGCGGTGTTCTGTTGTTTGGGTCTCTGGGAAAGCAGCACGAGAGTCGAACCTCCCCTCTCCTGCTATCCGCAATTTCTTGTTGAATTTTGTTGAATGTGGTTCTGCCCTGGTTCTCCCGCTGTGAAGCTCCCCCGGCGTAACATGCCCGTCGAGAGCTTCCAGCAGCACTTCTAATCCAACGATTCGCGAACGATTCGATCGATTCGCGCCACCTCGGCGGTCAGACGTCGCATACGATTGCGTACGTTTCTGCGCGGAACGTAGCTGACGGAGCACCGCTGCCCACCGTCCTCCCGAAAATTTTAGAGGCCCAATCCGCCATCCACGCTCAGCACCTGGCCGGTGATGAACTTCGGGCCGGTAGCAAAGAAGAGCACCGCTGCCGCCACGTCTTCCGGCGTGCCATTGCGGCCCATCGGTGTCTTCTCCGCAAAGTGCTCGTATTCAGGATCGACCTCGCCGTTGACGATCATTCCCGGC
>DASRRN010000038.1:0-4271 GCA_035695685.1 Acidobacteriaceae bacterium
GATGTTTTCTTTCGCGTCGGCGGGGCTGGAGTGGGACGCACGCTGGTCAATCTTGAAGTCAACAGCAGCGACACCATCATCGATCACACCTGGATCTGGCGCGCCGATCACGGCTCTGGTGTGGGCTGGTCCAGCAATACCAGCGCCAACGGCCTCATCGTCAACGGGGATAACGTCACTGCTTATGGCCTGTTCGTAGAACATCATCAGCAATTCCAGGTGCTTTGGAATGGAAATCACGGACGAACCTATTTCTACCAGTCCGAGATTCCGTACGATCCACCCGATCAGGTTAGCTACACGAGTGCACCGGGCACCAACGGCTGGGCCTCTTACAAAGTGTCTGATGATGTGACCAGCCACGAGGCTTGGGGCCTCGGGATTTATAGCGTCTTTCTGCGTCCGCACATTGCGCTGACCCGCGCTATCGAGGTGCCGAAGACCGCGGGCGTGAGGTTCCACGATATGATCACGGTGGCTCTTGGCGATTACGGTGAAATCAGCCACGTAATCAATGAAACAGGCGAAGCCACCTCGATTCACCCCCGGGTCACACCCAAAGTCACGCTTTATCCCTGACTTTTTTTCTTTTTTGTAGCTCTTGAGAGTTCCAAAGCCAAAGCGTAAAGGCGTATACGTCTTTTTACTTCTGAAGGGTACGGGCTTCAGCCCGTACATAAACTACCCAACACGCGGTAGAGTCATCTCCATCCTGCAAACGAGTCGACCCATGTTTTCTGTGCCTCAGCTCGGGAGAGCTTGAACGGCGACTCCCGCTCGGAATCTACCATCAATGCCTCCCCCCGAAGGATCGATAACAGATTTTCGATTGAGAGTCGCCCTAGATGGACTGAATCAGCGAACGGGCTCTCCGACCTTCGCCCGGCCGTTGGTTTTTCAATTGCCATCTACCAAACATCCAGATAGTGTTCGCAATCCTCAAGACGTTACGAAGTTTTTTGCCCTCTGCCCGCAGGGGTGAAATTTATCTTGTCGCTTCGACACTAAATCGACCGTTCACGTTGCGAGGGGCGAATCTTGCAGAGTAATATGCTCGCGGATCACGAGGCCGGGGTTCCGCGCGACTAGATCTGCCGACCATGAGACTGCTCTCTGCAAGTCTGCTGGAGCACACAGTGACCGCCGCTTCGGACCCTTCATAGAACAAGGAGGGAAATATGGTGACATCTGCTTCTACTTCACCTGTAGAGACACGACCAATCGATCCTGACAAGCTGAACGCCCTGCTGGGACAGGCAGTGCAGGATATGGGCGCGGCCATGCACGCGCCGCTCATTGTTATCGGAGACAAGCTGGGACTCTACCGCGCCATGGGCGATGGCGTCCCAGTGACCGCGGCCCAGTTAGCCCAGCGCACCGGCACCGCGGAGCGATATATACGGGAGTGGCTAAACGCCAATGCGGCCGGTAAATATGTGGAGTATGACGCCGCAAGCGACACCTACTTCATGACCCCGGAACAGGCGCTCGCGCTGGCGCAGGATGATACGCCGTTCCACCTCCCGGGTTTCTATCACATGCTGGCGTCGCTGATGAAAGACGAAGAGAAGATCACGGACATCTATCGCACCGGCAAGGGCATGGGCTGGCATGAGCACGAGAAAGGCCTCTTTGAAGGCTGTGAGCGATTCTTCCGGCCAACCGACCTGGCGAACCTGGTTTCGAGCTGGATTCCGGCGCTGGACGGAGCAGAGGCAAAACTAAAGGGCGGCGCCCGAGTGGCTGACATTGGGTGCGGGCATGGCGCGTCGACGCTGCTGATGGCAAAGGCATATCCCAAGTCCCGGTTCTTTGGCTTTGACTACCATGCGCCATCAATTGAAACCGCCCGTAAGAAGGCGGCAGCTGCAGGAGTAAGCAACCAAGTGTGTTTCGAGGTAGCACCATCAAAGGCGTTTCCTGGCAAGGACTATGATTTGGTCGCGTTCTTCGATTGCCTGCACGACATGGGTGACCCGGTGGGTGCGTCTCGACACGTTCGCGATTCGCTGGCGGCGGAAGGTACGTGGATGATCGTAGAGCCGTTTGCGCATGATGCGATCGCGGCGAATCTGAACCCGGTAGGCCGCATCATGTACTCGGCGTCAGCGTCGGTGTGTGTGCCGTGTTCGCTCTCGCAGGAAGTGGGTCTTGGCCTGGGGGCACAGGCCGGTCCGGCGAAAATAGAGAAGGTAGTGTGCGACGGCGGGTTTAGGCACTTCCGCAAGGCAACTGAAACACCGTTCAATATGGTGTTTGAAGCCCGCGCGTAGTGGACTGGTAGAGAATAGAGTGACAGCATACCGGCTGCGGGGTTGCTGCAATGGCTATGCGGGCATCCTATATTTCGAATGGCCAAGACCGACTTCAAATCCGTTGACGAGTACATCGCCTCACAACCGGATCCCGTGCAGGGCGTACTCGAGCGCGTGCGGAGCGCGATACGCAAGGCCGTGCCCGAAGCTGAGGAAGTGATTTCGTACAAAATCCCCACGTTCAAGCTGCCAGGTGGCCCGGTGCTCTATTTCGCCGGTTGGAAGCAGCACTTTTCGCTCTATCCAGCGACCGCAAAGGTCGTCGAGGCATTCAGAGACGAAATAGCTCCATACCTGGTCAGCAAGAGCACGATCCGCTTCCCGCTCTCGCAACCCGTTCCGCTGAAGTTGATCGGACGCATCGCGAGGTTCCGGGCCATGGAAGTGGCGGAGCGTAGTCAGGCAAATGCGGCAAGGCTAAAAAACCGGTAGGTCCACTGCAACAGCCGTGATCCTATTCTCTACTGTGAACCCGATCGAGGCGGTGCCGGATGGTATGCACGCGCCAGGGCGGCTGCGGCTTCGATTTGCTGCCGGGCGCCGTCGTAGTCGCCCTGCTGCTCTAACAAGCGGCTCAATTGCGAATGGACCTGGAAGGCGGGCGAGTCGGCCGATTGATTCGGCGAAGCCAGATAGAGTTTGAGTAGCTCTATAGCGAGTTGCGGCTCCTGGTTAGTGCGGCTAAGAATGCCGGCTCCGTCCACGAGCGCGGGCCCATGCGGTTTTGCAGCCTTTGCATCTGCGTCGATTCCTGCATGCAGCGCCTCGAGCATCTGATCCCATTGCCGGTGGCGTGCGTAGTACGAGGCCAGCGTCATCCACGCGTCGGCAGGCTGATCGGAGGCTTCAACTGCCGCCCTGAACTCGGCTTCGGCCAGAGTGTAATTCTTATCCTTCTCTGCCAGGCGCCCTTTGAGCTCGTGAGCCTGCGCCGGCCCGTATTGTTCGAGCGCCTGGGCCACTCCTTGCGCCTTTTTCTTCCCTCCGCCCACAATCCCCGGGGCAGCGGTGTAGAACTCACCGAGGTCGGAGAGAGCATCGACATTTCCGCCTTCGAGTTGGACCGCCCGCTCAAATTCGTCCCGCACTTTCTTCGCCAGTCCATAGGCCTTTATGGAATGAATTTTGTCGGCTTTTTCACCGTAGGCTCGGCCCAGCCAGAGATGGTAGTCACTATCCAGCGGCATAAGCCGAACCGCTATTTCGCATTCGTGGATCGCATCATCCCAACGCTCTTCCTGGTAGTACACGCGGCAAAGCAGATGATGCGCCTCCGCATCTCCCGGGTTTGTAGCAAGCGACGAACTCAGGCGCGAAATTGCATCGTCCGCCTTGCCTGTGGTCAGGTCGGCACTCACCGGTTGCAGTGCACTGGCTGGAATGGAAGCAGCATGGACGGCCAAGGCCGGGGATACGCACAGCACGGCCAATAAAAGATAAAAAAGCGTTCTGGAGTAGAGTATGCGCACTGGATTTCCGTCGGAGAATTCGACCTATGCAATTACCAGCCGATGCCTCCGGTTCACACCATGTTGATGTTCGGAGGCTGGGGGAAGATTCGCCTGCACGAACTTAAATTCTTCTTCTGAACATCTCAACGCGGTCAGCGATTGTCGATGCGGGCCGCTGCCTTGGGCACGAATTCCGCGTCTGATTCGAAACAACCTGGCTCGAGGACTAGTGCGTTCTTACAAGACGCAAAACAAAACGGGGTCCGGCTGGTCAGGCTTATTTGCGGCTGCGAAATACGTATGCAGTCAAGCAATTCCCTACCCAACCGCCGAAACTAGTATGCTGGCACGGCTTGCGTGTGATAGCTTTTGCGATAACAGTTTCCCCCGATAACTCCATCTTTTCGGCTTGCGGCAGATTCTGTCTCTAGACCAGGAGAACGACCATGGCAACAGAGTCGGTGCTTTCGCCAAAACCTCAGTCTCGCCCCCTTGTTTATCGGCC
>DASRRN010000039.1:0-10018 GCA_035695685.1 Acidobacteriaceae bacterium
CTGTAAACCCTCTGTTAGGCGATAGATCCGCGAGGCGCTTCGCTCAGGATGACGGTCTTGTGGGAGTTTTGAAAAACATTCCGGTTGGGTGTGCCAAAAATAAGAAAAATCAAAAAAGTCACAACCTCGGGATGACAAAGGAAAGGGCAACGGTTCCATAAAAAGTCGTTGCTGAACCGAGGCGTTTTTCAAATCTAATTTGGACAGGTCTGTCTGAGCTTAGCCCAAATTTGCTTTTCAGTTGGCCAATTTGGAGAGCACGGAAAGCATTCCCTGGCATTAAGAGGCTGCTGAAGACTCTCGAACGAAGGGCACGGCTGAAGCCTTGCCCTCGAGTTTCTACATTTCTGGAGCTCGAATTGGCCGGCGGAACGTTCATCCACGCATTTAAGTCCTTTGTTTCACGAAGATGCTCAAGGTGCTCAAGATGCTCAAGATGCTCAAGCAATTAATTGAGCATCTTGCCTGGTTGGTGGCTTGCTGCTGTTCTCCCATGGGAGGCAAGGACCAAGACCAGGCGCTGCGAACGCCGAGATCGAATTTGGCGCGGTGTGCGGGCGTTTGGTCGATTGATGGTCATCAAGGTGCTCCGTTTACGGAGAAGGTTCTGCCGGCAGTTGAACTGTCGCATGCCGTGAGAGACACAGCTTTGGTTCGATTCCAGAAGGTCATACGGTTACATTTTTGCTGTCGGATGGAGCTTTTGGTAAGGTTTCCTTCTTCCTACCTACACGCTAATATGCGCCGAGGCCAGGGTCCAGAACCTAGCAAAATAATCATGTGGAAGAAGGTGACGTAATCTAGTCGAGCGGTACTATATGTGCCTTAATAGGTTACCTATAGGCTCACATCTTCCAGACGAAAACGTAACGTTCACTGAGCTCGCGCTCAATAACAGCCCGTCTGATCACAGGAATAATCGAGTTTCTACATTTCTGGAGCCAGGGCATGGGCGGCCGGCCAGGCACCGTACTTTGTATCAGGTTACAGGCTTGATCCATGCCGTAAATGGCCTGCGCGCTTCACGGCTTTGGCCGCAGATACGCTTTTCGCCCGGCCCGACAGCGATCATTGCCTGTGACGTTTTGCTCTGCGGGACAAATCTCAGCATCTCCCGCCAGGCGGTACGCAAGCCGCTTTCTCAATCTGGGTAACTTGGAAGCTCAAGCCGTTTCCCAAACAAGCTTTGCATTGGTTAGCTCCCGGGCACCCAGCGCACCTAATTCCCGGCCGACGCCGGAACCCTTCACGCCGCCAAAGGGTGCACGCGGATCCGACCGGACAAAGTCGTTGATGAAGATTGCACCGGCCTCGATCTGCGCAGCGACCGCATTAGCACGTGCTGGGTTCTTACTCCATACGGCTGCGCCCAGGCCAAATTCGGTGTCGTTGGCCAACCGTATCGCCTCTTCTTCGGATTTGAAAGTGAAGAAAAGCGCCACCGGGCCAAAGAATTCTTCCCCTGCAACGGCCGCGTCATGGGGCACATCGACCAACACTGTCGGCGGATAGAAGTAACCCGGTCCCGGCAGTGACTTACCGCCAGTGAGCACACGACCGCCCGCTGCAATTGCATCGGCCACCTGGCGCTCGGTCGTGGCCCGCAAGTCCTCACGGGCCTGGGGACCCAGTCTCGTATCAGCCAAAAGCGGATCTCCCACCTTTAACGCGGACGCTTGTTGGACAAATGCTTTGATGAACGCATCCGCGACTGGCTCTGCGATCAGAAAGCGCTTGGCAGCGATACAACTTTGCGCGTTATTCGAGAAGCGTGACGTCACCCCTAACTGCACGGCTTTGGCAATGTCAGCGTCCTCCAGCACCACAAACGGATCCGAGCCACCAAGTTCGAGCACCACTTTCTTGCCGTACAGGCCTGCCTGTTGAGCCACCGCCCGGCCCGCCTTCACGCTGCCTGTGACCGTCACCGCGCGTATGCGAGGATCCGCGATGATCGCCGGCACCGCACCAGTTTGAACCGAAATATTGACGTAGAGACCTTCGGGACCACCTGCATCTCGAACCAGGGCTTCCAACGCCTGTGCGCAGCCTTGCACCGTCTCCGCATGCTTCACCACCACTGTATTTCCCACCAGCGCAGCTGGGATGAAGAAGCGCAGCACTTGCCAGAACGGAAGATTCCAAGGCATGATCGCCAGGACCGGACCAAGCGATTGGTAAACCACGCGGCCCGGCGTTCCCGGGATGGCCTCGGGCTGGATATACGCCGCACCCTCTCCGGCAAAATGACGCGCGCCAAAGGCAGACTTCTTCACTTCGCCCAGCGCCTCTCCAATTGGCTTGCCCATTTCCAGGGTGATCAACCGCGCGTAGTCTGCCGCACGCTTTTCCAGCAGATCCGCCAGGCGAAGGAGAAACGCCGTCCGTTCAGAAAGCGGAGTACTGGACCACTTCTTCCATCCGTCCCAGGCGCTCTGCAGGCGAAGTTGTACATCGTCAGCACTGTGCTCCGGATAGACTTGAAGAAGCTCACCGGTAGTAGGATTCTTCGACTTGAATGACATAGCGTTTTATCCCTTCAAAGACAACTCGGGTACATCCACCCAACGGCGTTCGGCCCAACTTTTCATTCCCAGTTCGGCCAGTTGCACTCCCTTCGCCCCTTCAAGCAGGTCGAAGCTCCAGGGCTTGTTCTCTACCACATGACGAATGAAATCTTCCCATTGCAATTTGAAGCCGTTCTCGTAGGTTTGGGTGTCGGGCACCTCTTCCCATTGGTCCATGAACTGCATGGTCTGGGGCACGTCAGGATTCCAAACCGGCCGCGGAGTATTTACCCGATGTTGACTGTAGCAGCGCGTCAAACCGGCAACCGCTGAACCATGGGTGCCATCCACCTGGAAGGTCACCAGGTCATCCCGCCGCACCCGCACCGCCCAGGACGAATTGATATGGGCGATCACGCCACCCTCCAACTGAAAGGTCGCATAGGCCGCGTCATCTGCATCCGCTTTGTAAACGTTTCCACTCTCATCGACTCGCTCGGTGATATGGGTAGCGGCGATGCAACTGACCGCCTTCACCCGGCCGAACAGGTTGTCGAGTACGTAGCGCCAATGGGGCAGCATGTCGAGAATGATGCCTCCGCCGTCTGCTTTGCGGTAATTCCAGGAGGGCCGCTGCGTCGGCTGCAGATCACCCTCAAATACCCAGTAGCCGAACTCACCCCGCACTGCCAGCATACGGCCGAAAAAGCCGGCATCCTTAAGCATGCGCAGCTTGCGCAGCCCCGGCAGATAGAGTTTGTCTTGCACCACGCCACTTTTTACCCCACGAGCGCTCGCCAAACGTGCCAGTGAGAGCGATTCCTCCAGTGTTTCTGAGAGCGGCTTTTCGCAGTAAACGTGTTTCCCCGCCTCGATGGCGCGCTTCAGCAGAGGAACACGCATCTGTGTCGAGCCCGCGTCGAAGAAGATTGTGTCCTCGGGATCGGCAAGCGCGGACTCCATATCTTTCGCGACTCGCTTAATGCCATGGCGCGCCGCCAGGGAGGATACCTTCTCCAGGTTGCGGCCCACCAGGATGGGGTCCGGCATCGCCCGATCGCCATTGGCTAACGTTACCCCGCCCTGCTCCATGATAGCCACAATCGAACGGACCAGGTGCTGGTTGTAGCCCATTCTGCCCGTAATGCCATGCATGATGATGCCAATGCGACGACTAGACACTGTTCATTCTGCCTTTTATAGTTTCTAATGTTTGTTTTATAAGTTGCGTTCTTGAGTGGACCATACGGGCGCTCGGACTGTCAAACATCTTAGAGCATCACATGGGGGAGTCTTGAACAAACGAAAGTTGTTGCAGACGATGGTATGTTTTCTCTTAGTCTCGTGGGCATCTGTGGCCCTGGCTGCGAGCGATATACCCAAAGCCGCCTGGACCCGCCCTATCGGGCTCCCGCTCGAGAATCCGGGTGTGACGAAAGATCCTGGCTTAATCGACGATGGCTATTGGCAGGGAGCGCCGGTTGGCGGTATGGGCGCAGGCACCTTCTCCCGCTCCTATCGCGGAGATTTTTCCCGCTGGCATATCAAAGCCGGCGTTCACAAATACGAAACTGTCTATGTGAATGAATTCGCGATGTTCCAGAAGTCGGAGGGTGACTCCGCGGGAACCGCGCGGGTCCTGATGACCGACCATCCCAAAAACGGTGAGTTGGCTAGCTGGGCTTGGGACTATCCCGTAGGAGCAGGGGAATACTCGGCTCTGTATCCGAAGTCCTGGTACGACTACAAGTGGGACAAATTTCCCGCTCACGTGGTGCTGGAGCAATACTCGCCCGTGCTCCCGGACAACTACCGCGAATCCAGCTATCCGGTCGCGGTTTATCGCTGGCATGCGGACAATCCAACCGATCATGCCGTGACTGTTTCAGTGCTTCTCTCCTGGGCAAATATGTCCGGATGGTTTCGCACGTTTACGCATGATTTCAACGGCACTCCCAACCAGGGCAATTACAACCAGTTTGTCACTGAAGCGGTGGGTTCCGGCACCATGAAAGGCATCGTCTTCGATCGTGGCCGGGATGGAGGCGCTCTGAACGAGTGGGACGGCCAGTTTGCCATTGCGGCACTGGATAGCCCGGGCGTCGAGGTCACTTACCAAACGACCTTTCTCGCCCAGGGAGACGGCAAGGCAGTGTGGACGCCCTTCGCCAAGGACGGACAGCTTGCCAACAGCAATACCTCGTGGGTAAGCGACAGCGAAAAACTGGCGGGCGCGATAGCGGTGCGCTTTACGCTGCAGCCGGGAGAGAAAAAGATCATTCCGATGGTGATCTCGTGGGATCTACCCGTGGTGCAATTCGGCCAGGGACGCAAATGGAATCGCCGCTACACCGACTTCTATGGCGCCACGGGAAACAATGCCTGGAAGATAGCCCGCGATGGGCTGCTGCAGGCAGCGGCCTGGAGCGATGCGATCGACAAGTGGCAGGCGCCCTACATTAATGATGACAGCAAGCCGCTCTGGTACCGTGGCATGCTCTTTAACGAGCTCTACGCTCTTGCGGATGGGGGCACCTTCTGGGGCAGGCAGGTGGGCACAGACAAAAAACTCCCCGCTTCGTTTGCATTGCTGGAGTGTTTCGACTATGCCTATTACGCAACCCTGGATGTTCGCTTTTATGCCTCGTTGCCGCTGCTAAAATTCTGGCCGGATATCGATAAACACGTTCTGCGGGAATTCGCGGATACTGTACCGCGCGAGTGGCCGGAGAAGGGCTTGTGGGTCTGGAAAACACAGCAAACCGGCGAGCCCGTTCTGCACAAGCGGAAAAAGAAGGGAGCCGTGCCTCACGATCTTGGCGTGCCCGAAGGCGATCCTTTTATTGCAGTCAACCAGCCGGGCTGGCAGGATACCAACGACTGGAAAGACCTCAACTCGAAATTCGTACTGATGGTCTATCGCGATTATGTTTTCACTGGGCGAAAAGATACGGTGTTTTTGCGCGAGACGTGGCCTGCCGTCAAAGAAGCGATTGCTTATCTTCGCCAGTTCGACCATGGAGGAGGAGTTCCTGAAAACGGCGGCTATCCTGACCAGACCTACGACTCGTGGGTCGTGCGCGGAGTGAGCGCCTACTCAGGCGGATTGTGGCTGGCAGCCCTGCGGGCCGGCGAAGAGACGGCACGCACACTCGGAGACAAGGCCGCGGCAGACACGTATCATCAACTGTTCCATAAAGCCCAGCAAACCTACATCAGCAAGCTCTGGAATGGGGAATATTTCCGCTACGACACCGAGAGCGAAAATCAGGATGCTATTCAGGCCGACCAGCTTGCCGGCCAGTGGTATGCCAACATGCTTGGTTTGGGAGACCTTGTGCCGCACGAAATGCAAGTGTCCGCGGCCAGGAAAATATTTGCGGTAAACGTCATGAAGTTCGCCGGAGGGCAGATGGGCGCCGCAAACGGCATGACCGCCGATGGTTCTTCTATCGACAATGTACAGGCAAAAGAAGTTTGGGCGGGCACTACCTTCGGTTTCGCGGCCTTGTTGTTAACCGAAGGCATGAAAGATGAGGCTTATAAGTCGGCGTGGGGTCTTTACCATGTCATCTATGAGACTAAGGGCTATTGGTTTCGAACCCCCGAAGCCTGGGACATCACAGGAAACTTTCGAGCCGGCATGTACATGCGCCCGGCGGGCGTCTGGGCCATGGAAATGACGCAGCCCCCAGACCCGCAAGCAACAAGCATTAAAGGACACCAAGGATCCACCCTTCAATCTCCGCGACTGTACGCTCATGATCTTCTAAATCAACATTGACAAAGAAGGTGAGTGAGCCATTCAGATCCGCGCGGCGCATCCATGCTGCAATCGAGTACGCGTCGTGCTGATGATACATCCGCAAGCCTGGAAGGCTTGAAGAGGGTGTCTGGGCGCCGGAGTAGTCTATGCCGATGTAGCGATCGAATGCCATGCCGTTTCACTTGTTATGCCAATAGCGGAAATGCCCAGTGGATCGCTGGTGGTAGCCGATCAGATCCGTTGTGCATTCCGTTCAATGTAATCGTCCAATGATGAATCCGGGCCGATGTAGTGAAACTCCTCAGCAGATGGCAGCCCGTACTTTCCTCCGGTCGTGCGATCGCGGGTGACAAACGCTGCCTGGATGTACTCCTGCGGCGCCGTATTTCCACTCAACGCCGGAACGCGCAAACCCCGTTCCGCGAGACTGTCATTGAGATCTTTAACCATGTGCGTGATCATCGTCTCGCACGATTCGATCGCGGTGATCTTTTGCGCAACCCACGGTCCAATATCTACTACCCGGTTGACCAGTTGCGGTCCGCGCGCAAAGTAGTATTTCTCGGAAACGGCGTGCGGTTTTATGCCGGCGTCGAACTGCTCGGGAAAATCCAGCAGACCGCTCGACATCCAGCAGGCCGCCTCCACGGCTTGCGCGGTCACGTAGTGGTCGGGATTTTCCTCGTAATGACCCCACGGATCGTAACTGAAAACCGTGTCTACTTTGAGCAGGCGAAAGAGGAAGATCAACCGCCCACGCAGCTCTGTTCTCGATACATCGTCGAGGCGATGATTGCGATAGGCCAGGTCGTAAGCTTTCTTGAAGCCGAGAGTCTTGACCAGTCGCGCTGTATCGCGCTCATTGGCAAGCACTGTCTCCCCGAGAGTGAGGTGATAAGAATCCTTTTCGTCGTTGCTGGTTCGAATGAAGTAGCCGGTGTAGCCCTCGCTCATTAGCTTTGCCACCGTGCCGCCGGCGAAGATCGGACCATCATCCAGATGAGGTGTGATGAGAGCCAGGACTTTCCCGCCATGAGGCTGTTGCGGGTTGGGTCGCTCGATGACCACCTGCTCATTGGCAAGAGCCTGACCTCGGCCTCCTCCCGCCATAGCTGCTGCCGCTATCTCCAGGAATTCACGACGCCGCACGAAACCTCCCTCATTGTTACTTGTCCCGAATACACAACCACCAAGAAAAACACTTGACAGGTGTAGTATCTACAACGGAATGGCGATTCAGGACAGAATTTTTGGTAAACCGCTGGCGAGCGGCGAAGAACGCGCGGAACAAATTGGCGTAGGCGCCGGTATCCCCATCTTTGGCCTTGATGCGCTGACCAGCGCAGCGTATGGTCCGGAGGCCGCGCTCGCGCTGTTGATCCCGTTGGGCATGGCCGGGACGCAGTACCTTCTGCCGATCGTCACCGCTATTTTGATCCTGCTGGTGATTGTTTATTTCAGCTATCGGCAGACCATTGCGGCCTACCCCAGTGGGGGCGGCAGTTACACAGTAGCCACTGAGAACCTGGGTGAGAAAGCGGGCCTGCTTGCTGCCGCTGCACTGATGATCGACTACATCCTGACCGCAGCAGTAGGGATTTCGGCCGGCGTGACGGCGATGACTTCGGCACTGCCCAAATTTCAGCCACACACTCTCGCTCTCTGCCTGGGGATCCTGGCCATTCTGGCGGTGGTGAATCTGCGCGGAGTAAAAGACACCGGCACCGCATTCATCGTGCCCACATTCCTCTTCATCGGGACCTTACTGGCGACCATTGCAGTGGGAGTTTACAAGACATTTGCGGCCGGCGGCCATCCGCTTCCGGTCGACCCAATGCCACAACCGTTGCCGCAAACAGTGCAGTTTCTCGGCTTGTGGATGTTGATGAAGGCGTTCTCCAGCGGCTGTGCCGCCATGACCGGTGTCGAGGCGGTTTCCAACGGCGTCATGGCTTTCCGCGAGCCCCGAGCCAGAAACGCACAATATGCGCTCACGATCATCATCGGCATCCTGATCGTGCTGCTGTACGGCACCGCGTGGCTGACCAAGCATTACCAAATTATGGCCATGGACCCTGACGCGGCGGGGTTCCAAAGTCTTCTAAGTCTGCTGGTGACCGCTGTTTTTGGGCGAGGATGGTTCTACTTCTTGACCATGGGAAGCGTGCTGCTGGCCCTGGCTCTGAGCGCGAACACCGCGTTTGCGGATTTCCCCCGTTTGACTCGGGCTATCGCATTGCACGACTACCTCCCGCACGTGTTCATCCTAAGAGGACGACGGCTGCTGTACTCCCACGGTATCTATGCCCTTACCGGCCTGACTGCAGTGATCTTGATCCTCTTCAAGGGAGTGACCGACCGTCTGATTCCGCTGTATGCCATCGGAGCGTTTCTAGCCTTCACGCTTTCCCAGGCGGGCATGGTCATGCACTGGAAGAAGGAAGGCGAGCACCGTGGCCGGGCATGGCACATGCTCGTGAATGGCACCGGGGCGGTGGCGACAGGAGTCACGACCATGGTCGTGTTGGCCTCGAAATTCAGAGCCGGCGCATGGGTGACCGCGCTACTGATTCCGACCTTGATTCTGTTGATGTATTCCGTGAAGCAGCACTACACCCGCGTAAAGGGTGAGACTAAGGATACGGAACGGCTGAAGGTTACCAACCTGGAGCAACCCCTGGTGGTTATCCCAATGGCGGGTTGGAACCGTATTTCGGAAAAGGCATTAAGGTTCGGTCTGCTGCTTTCAAAGGAAATCAAGGTTGTCCATGTTCACTCCGCGGATGAAGCCCACGGGATCGACGAGGATTGGGATGAAAAGATCATCTCTCCTATCCGCGAGGCAGGCTTACCCGACCCCGAGCTGGTGACCATCCCTTCGACCTTTCGCTTCATCCTCTCGCCGCTGATGGATTACATCCTGAATCTGGAGTCGGAAAATCCGGGAAGGAAAGTCGCAGTTCTATTGCCCGAACTGGTGGTGCGCCATTGGTGGGAGAATCTGCTGCACAATCAACGGGTTCAGTTGCTGAAGATATTGCTCCTGGTAAAGGGTAATCAGCGCATTGTGGTAGTAAACATCCCGTGGTACCTATAGCCGACGTGCGTGTACACTCAGGAATCACCCCCGCTGCCGTGCAAGCCCCACAAAAGGGGAAGTAAATCGAACGCTTTGGACGACGATGATCGCTTCTGGAACCGTCTTCGGGCCTTACAGAGTAGTTGAAAAAATTGGCGCCGGTGGCATGGGTGATGTCTATCGCGCCCTGGACACGCGGCTGGAGCGAGAGGTCGCTCTCAAACTAATCTCTGATAGCTTTCTCGTCTCCGATCCGGGCACGGGCAGCCCATCGCCCGCCGGTACTCCGCACTCCCGGGTGCACCTTTCCCATGAGCGCTTCCTGCGCGAGGCCCGGGCGGCGGCTACCCTGAATCACCCCAATATCTGCGGCATCCACGACGTGGGCGAACAGGACGGACAACCCTACCTGGTCATGGAATTGCTGCGCGGGGAGACGTTGAAGCTGTATCTCACCCACCACAGCCTTTCCCCGGCCGAGGTACTCACCCTGGGCCAGCAGGCGGCGAGCGCCCTGGCCGCAGCCCACGCCAAGGGCATCGTTCACCGTGATATCAAGCCCGCCAATCTGTTCGTGGTGGATAGCGGGCGCGACCGGAAGCAGCTCAAAATTCTCGATTTTGGGCTGGCAAAGAAGCAGGGTGCCGAAGCCTCGCCCGACTCGCG